>JANNXZ010000422.1:0-2834 GCA_031409835.1 Nitrospirota bacterium | reverse complement strand
TGTCGTCGTTCAGCTGCGCCTCGGTGATCTTCTTCGATGCATCGCACTGGTGCTGCCCATACACCTCACGCAACGACTTCACCAGCTCTTCCTGCTTGTGCCTGACGGGAGAATCCTTGGGTACACGCGTATCGACGAAGTCATCGTAGCTGGTTAGTTGCTTCAACCCGTACTGCCGGCGGAACTCATTATATCGCGGGACGCCCCGCTCCCGGTCTCGGATGAGATCAAGCGCAGCGACGTCGATCTGTTGCGTGGAAGACTGCAAGCGATTCATCTTGAGGTTCTGCAAAAATTGCGGATGGTTCTGGAGCGTCAGCGCCCCCAGCCGCTGTCGGCCCATGCTGAGCGCCCAATTGGCCAGACCATTCTGCCGCATGGCCTCGGTCGCCTTGCCTCGGAAGGTCTCGATCACCGGCACGTTCTGCCGGATCACGTTTGGTTCATTAGCCCACTCACGATATTCGATCAGGTCCGGCAAGAGTGGGTGCAGCCGATAGACCGTGATGAACTCTTCAGGAAAATTGAATGGGGAGCCGAAATGGTTGACACCTCCGTTGATATGATCGTCGTTTTTCAGATCCCAGAGGTCTTGTTTGTTAGGATCGAGCAGGCTCACGAGCGGCACTCCCTCGTACACCCGGTTGCCCAACCCGAAAATACCTGGTCCACCGGCGAACGCCGCGTACAGACTATTTGCCTTCTTGGCATCCTCCGAATCTCCGAGGCGGCGCACGACTTCCTTCAGCGCGTCCGCCACCACCTCATGCTTCGCAAAGAGCCCGCTCCAGTTGGCGTTCATGCCCCGGTTCAACGGCTCGTTGTAGAGCAGTTGCGTGGTCCATTCGATGGTGTGGATCTTGGCAATCTCGGCCGCGACGACCAGCCTGGCGACCTCGAACAACTCGTTCGGCGTGACGTTTCTGTAGCGGATGACGGCATCGGGGTTGGCAGGATTTCGTAAGCCGCTGTCGCCATCAGGCACGCGAGCGGCCTGATTCCTGAATGCATCGACAAAGGTATTGTGCTCCCGCGCAAAGACGTTGTGGTAGAAACTCATCCCGATGCTCCAGTTATCGGGAAAGGCCGTAGCCTCCTGGCCGGACCACTCAGGATTGATCGGGTCACCCGGTTCAAAGACCGGCAGATATCCAAGTCTGTTGCCCTCGCCTGCCCCTTCTCTGACCGGCATCAGCAACAATTTGGCTGGGTCGTTGGGGTCGCGCTTCACTCGCTTGCCGGACCGCTCGTCGTATCCATAAAGCTGCGAGGCATCCCACCAAGCGGTGACGTGATTCGCGGTAGTCTTGGGCGCCCGCGTGAGATAGGTCTTGCCGCCGTGGGTGAACGACCGGGGCTCCGTGCCTTCAGCGATATAGGCCGCATCGATTTTGTCGTCAGGACGGCAGCCCAACTTCTTGGCCTCTTCACCCGTCACCGGTTGTTCGATATTCTTGACCAGTTGCGTGGCGCAGCCGACGACCATCCACTCCGGTCGGTTGCGCCCCTCGTCCAGATGCGCGAACCAGTCGTGGGTCATGAACTGGATCCAGAAAGCCGCCAGCACATTGAAGAATGGCGCCTTCTTGTATTCACACTCGGCCTCCTTTGCGCTACCAGGCAAGCCATAACCCTCGCGGCATTTGTCCGGCTGCGACTGCGTTCGCGTGAACAACTTCCGGCTAATGGTCTGTGGGTCTGGTTTCAACAGCCCTAATCGATCCCCGTGGCGATTCTTGGTGAACTCATTCAGACCCAGATCGGGAAACGTGGTATCGAACTGCGCATTGCGCGCAAAAAGTTGATGTGTCGATCCCATCAGCGGGTTGCGGATGTCGTTGCAACTGCCGGTCAAGGTACGGAAGCGAATCAACTCTCCGCGACAGACCTGTGTCTGGTCGCCACCGACAGCGTTGAAATCGGGATGGCTCAGCGGGAATCGCATCTCAGGCCAGGTATTCAACACCGGCCCGGCCTCGCCGCCACGGCCAGTGACGTAGGCCTCGTAGGTCTTGTTGTTGTCGAAGAGATTGAATTTGATGAGTTCGATACGTTGCAACTCCAGCTCATAGAGCGCGCCGTTGATCCCCTGCGCGTTGGGGCCGATCAGCTTGGCATTGGCCAGAATCCGCGCAGGAGCTTGAGATGTCGTATCGCCGGCGGACCAATAGTTCGGCCAATCCAACCACGGCCCCTCCCTGAGACTCTCGGCACGTTTCCCTCCGAGGCAACGAGCAGTGGTCTCCGGCACCTTCCCCAGGAATCGTTGTTCTCTGGTCTGTGCCACCGTCTGAATATCGCCTTGAAGGACCATCTCTGTGCAATTTTTCGTGGAGTCCATAAAGATAGCGAACGGGCTGTTCCCCGCGCACCCGCCGAGCACACAGACCCCCGTCACGATCGCCAGCCACGAGTAGTAATCTATTTGTCTCATCGCACGTTCCCCTCAATAACAGGAAGCGATTCACGCCACATAATCGGCCTAGCCAGAATTATTCATGCGCGCGTTTACTGCAATCGACGATGTTCAAACGAGGGCACGAGGCCAGAGGCTCCTCTGAGTAACCGGAGGGAATGTCTTCGTGCCATGTGTATCGATGCAAATGGCTGTGCGGAGTTACGGGTTCGCCGTGGGGTGGTGTTAATGCCTGTGCCCCTGTCCATCAAGACGGGTCCCTCATACTACAAGAAAGTACAAGAAAGGGTCAGGCATGACTATTGACTTATTGTGCGTGTGGCAACCCAAGAGCTTGCCGCACCCGCGCCTCAGCCTTCGTATCGCGCTGGGCCACGTAGGTCGCGGTGAGGCGGCTGATCATAGCGGGATCGCGCTG
>JANNXZ010000421.1:0-2333 GCA_031409835.1 Nitrospirota bacterium | reverse complement strand
CGTTGGGGAGGAAACTCTTTCTTGCGAAGGCGCCTGGCCGTGTGGTGTCGATGGCGCCGAACGTGACGGAAATACTCTTTGCACTCGGTCTGGAGGAAAAGGTTGTCGCCGTGACGCCATTCTGCGACTACCCACCAGAAGCACAGAGCAAGACACGCTTGGGAGGGACAAATCCGAGCATCGAGCAAATTCTTGCACTCAAACCAGACTTGGTCTTGGCCCCGCAGGACATGATTCAGCCAGATCTTCTTCAAAGTCTCGATCGTGTCAAAGTGTCCACCTTCGTGTTGCAAGCCGCGCAGCTTGATGATGTCCTCTCACAGATTCAAACGATTGCACGACTGTTTGATCGGAGTAAGGCCGGTGACGAGTTGGCGGCAACCATTCGGCAGCGTATCGCGACCGTCAAGGAGCGCACGCAATCACTACCCCATCCGCGTGTGCTCTATGTGCTGAATACAGACCCGCTGCAAACAGTGGGGCCTGGGAGCTTTATTCATCAATTGATCGAAGCGGCAGGCGGCGCCAATATCGCAGCGGATACGTCGACAGCCTACCCAAGATTTGCGATAGAGGAAGTGCTGGCCCGCAATCCGGAACTCATTATCTTCCCAGTTGGCACGGCGGAAGGTATTCCGGAGGAGGAACAACAGCAGTGGCGGCGGTGGTCGAGTCTGTCGGCTGTCAAACACAATCGCCTGGTCCATGTACCCAGCGTGCTGGTCGACCGGCCGGGGCCACGAATCGTGGAAGGACTTGAACTCCTTGCGAAGGCCATTCATCCCGAGGCGTTTACGGGGGAGTCTCAAGAGAAGAAGCCATGATCGTCCATCCGTCTCCATCTCAACCCACTCTGTCCGATCCACCGGCGATGGCGACGCCTGTTCCGTTGCGGACCTATGAGGGCTTGGCATCGTTGCAGGGCCTGCGCGCTCGCCGATGGTATGTGGTGATGGGCGTGATGATCCTTCTGACTTGCGGGGCCATTGTATTCTGCCTCCAGTTCGGAGCGCATGCACTGACTATGAGGGAGCTGTGGTCTGTCCTGACATTTTCGACGTCAGGGGGGGAGGATGTGGCTCGCGTCATCATTTGGGATATTCGGTTTCCGCGAGTCCTGATGGGTCTATTCGTGGGGGCCTCGCTGGCGATTACAGGGGCCGCACTGCAAGCCCTTGTCCGCAACCCGCTGGCCGATCCCTACGTGCTTGGCATTTCAAGTGGGGCTGCGCTGGGCGCTACGATTGGGCTCGCCCTCGGACTTGGCGCGATAGTGGGCGGATTCGGGTTGCCGCTGTTTGCCTTCATCGGAGGCGGTCTCTCGATTGTCCTTGTCTATGGGATTGCGGCCTCGCAAGGACAGTTACCGATGCACCAATTGCTGCTGGCGGGGGTGATTGTGAACGCCGTCTGTTCGGCACTCATGATGTTTGCGACATCGATCTTGAATCCGGCGTCGCTCTATCGGGTTGTCTTGTGGCTGATGGGGACGCTGAGTGCTCCGAGTATTCCAATGCTGATTGGGATAGGAGTCTGCTTGCTGATTGCGATTGTCTTGCTTCTTCGGGAAAGCCAGGCCTTGAATCTTCTTGCTGTGGGCGAGGATGCGGCGCGTTCTTTAGGGGTCGACTCGGATCGAGTGCAGCGGACGGTGTTTCTTGTGTCTGCTGTGCTGACGGGGGCTGTTGTCTCGGTCAGCGGCATGATCGGATTCGTCGGCATGGTGGTCCCACATCTTGTACGGATACTATGCGGAGCGGATCATCGGCTGCTGTTGCCGGTTTCCGCATTGGGCGGGGGTATCTTATTGATGGTGGCTGATACAGTCGCGCGTACGGTGGTGGCGCCGGCAGAGGTTCCTGTCGGTGTGATTACCGCATTGATCGGTGGACCGTTCTTTATCTATCTCCTGATGACTCGAAAGTATCGGTTTTTCGCATGAGCCAACAGGTATCGAACAGTGCGGTTGTTTCTTCTCTTCCGGCCTTCGAGGTCCGTCAGCTGTCGTTCCGGTACGACTCAGCGCGGAGCCGTCCGTCGAGTGACCGCTCAGCCTGGGTCATCGATGGAATGGAGTTCACTGTCCGCCAAGGCGAGATCGTCGGTGTGATTGGACCCAACGGGTCTGGGAAAAGTTCCTTATTGAAGTTGTTGGCGAGATTGGTTCGACCGCAAGAAGGGACCATACGCCTGTTTGGGGATGAGCTCGGATCGTTGACGCGCGAATCGATCTCTCGGCAGGTGGCGTATATGCCACAGGATCTTTCGTTCGACTTCCCATTTTCCGTTTTGGATATGGTGTTGATGGGTCGGTTCCCCCATCGCCGCAGTGG
>JANNXZ010000420.1:0-1745 GCA_031409835.1 Nitrospirota bacterium | reverse complement strand
TATCTACGGGCCATTCGACGATTCAACTGCGCCGCACCCGACCAAGTTCGATCCGAATTTCAGGACGGCGCAGGTCTGTTATCGTTGTCACAATGTCGTGTCCGGACCGGCCCAATTTTATAACGTGGGCCCTTGCGGGACCTATGCAGAATACGAAGGCAAGTTCTTCATGCAGGAGCGGGGTTTCATTTGCCAGAGCTGCCATATGCCTGAAGTCGACCGCCCGGTCGCGACCAATAGTCCGATCAGGCGAGGACGCAAGCATCTCTGGCGCGGCGGGCATGACCCCGATATGGTGAAGCGGGCAGTGGGAATACAAGTACGCGCCGACAACACTTCGCCCAAGGCAGGCGACCGAGTCGGGTTTACGCTCACGCTGGTCAATGCAGGGGCCGGCCATAAGATTCCGACCGGCGATCCGGACCGGTATTTCACGGTGGAATTTTCTGTGGAAGATCGGCAGGGGCGGGTGCTCGATCAGCAAACATCGACGATGGGCCGTTGGATCATGTGGCAACCGGCCATTGTCGAGTTGTATGATAACCGTCTGTTACCCTTGGCCAGCCGAGAATACCAGTTTGCATATCAATTGCCGGCTCAAGCAGAGGGCTTGAAACTCAAGACGCGCGTGCAGTACCACATTCTGACCGATAAGCAGCATGAAATGTTGCAGACTAAATATGGGCTGACGGGAAACGATCCCTACCGATTCGTCGTGTATGAGCGGGAGTTTCCGCTGTCCGGTGCGCTTGCAGCGGCGTTGAGTAAGAGCGATCAGCCGTCAGTCCTCAGCGCTCAGCCAAATGAGCTAAGTTGCAAGGCAGGAGCTGAAGGCTGAAGTGTTCCGACCTCCACCCTTCAGCCTGAACCCCTTCAGCCTATCTACCTGAGTAGTTACAAAGGAAAGACATGACACACGCGTTGTTGATTGATACTGAAACTCTCCAGCAGAACCTGGGACAACCCGGTCTGGTGGTTCTCGATGTGCGAGGGCGGGCAGCCTACGAATTCGGCGGCCATATTCCAGGGGCGGTGCATTCGACCTGGCATGAGTACAGCGATCCCAATGCCGTGCCAAAGGGATTGCTCGATCCCGATCGCGGACGCATGGAACAGAAGATTCGCGCCTTGGGTATCAGTGAAGACAGCGATGTGGTCATCTATTCCAATCCGTTCGACAATTGGGGAGACGAAGGCCGCATGTTCTGGATGTTGGAATATCTCGGACATACACGTCTGCGTATTCTCGACGGTGGGTGGGTGAAGTGGGTGCAGGAAAAACGGCCATTCGAGCACGGAGGTGTGACGCCTAAGCCTGGGACTTTCACCATCAAGCTGGTGCCAGCGGTCATCGCCAGCAAAGATGAGCTGAAGCACCTCGTGAAGCAGCCGCATCCCGGCACCGTGATCGTCGATGCGCGTAGCCTCGAAGAATATCTTGGAAAAGAGATGTCGGGGATACCGCGACATGGCCACATCCCCGCTGCCATTCATCTGGCTTGGAATGGATTTCTTCACGCGAACGCTACGGTAAAGGATCTGCAGACGATTGCAGAGAGTCTCGCCGAGAAAGGTCTCACGCAGGATCAAGAGGTCATCTGTTATTGCACCGGCGGCCTCCGTTCAGCCTGGCTGTATGTTGTCCTCAAACTCGTCGGGTATCAGAAGGTTCGCAATTATCCAGGATCCTGGTGGGAGTGGAGTCGTGACTTTGCCTGTCCGGTGGAAAAAGATGCCAAGGGATT
>JANNXZ010000419.1:0-2003 GCA_031409835.1 Nitrospirota bacterium | reverse complement strand
CCCACGGCGTCTCCATCACCGATGCCTGTCTCGGCTGGGACGAGACAGAAGTCTTGCTCACCGAACTGGCCAACATGATCGTGACCAAGCCCGCCTAAAACGGTTGTTTGGTTCATTTGTTTTGTTTTGTTTATTTGGTTGAATCAAACTAACCAGATGAACTAGACAGACTGAATAGACCAGATGGACTAGTCCAGCATCCTGCTATACGGGCTTGGTCACGATCATGTTGGCCAGTTCGTCTAGCAAGGCGTCTGTCTCGTCCCAGCCGAGACAGGCATCGGTGATGGAGACGCCGTGGGCCAGCGCTTTTCCCTGCTGCCAGGTCTGCTTCCCTGGATTCAGATTGCTTTCAAGCATCAGTCCCATGATGGAGTGGCGGCCATCGCGGAATTGGTGGAGGACGTCGCGCGCAACCTCACTCTGGCGCCGATGGTCTTTACTGGAGTTGTCATGTGAACAGTCGATCATGATAGGACGTGCGATGCCCTCACTCGCGACAATGGCTTCCGCACGTGCCACGTGTTCGGCTTCATAGTTGGTTTTCCCGCCGCCGCCTCGCAGCACGATATGGCGGTCAGGATTACCGGTGGTCTTGATGATGGAGGTGAGCCCATCGGCGTTGATGCCCAGAAAGTGATGAGACTGTTTCGCGGCGACCATCGCATTCCAAGCCACCTGAAGATTGCCCTCCGTGCCGTTCTTAAAGCCGACGGGCATGGACAGCCCACTGGCCATTTCCCGGTGCGGCTGGCTTTCGGTGGTGCGGGCGCCGATGGCGACCCAACTCCAGAGATCGGCAATGTATTGAGGGGACACAGGGTCTAAGGCTTCAGCCGCGCAAGGGATCCCGCGTTTGTTGATGTTCAGAAGAATCGTTCTCGCGAGTTCCATTCCTGTGGCGATATCGCAGGTGCCGTCCAGATGTGGATCGTTGATCAGGCCCTTCCACCCAACCGTGGTACGGGGCTTTTCAAAGTAGGTGCGCATGACGATGAGCAACCGGTCGCGCAACGCATCGGCCACTGGTTTCAATCGGTCGGCGTACTCATAGGCCGCCTCAGGATCATGGATCGAACAGGGTCCTACAATCACCAGGAGGCGTTCACGGTCTTGGCCGTGCAAAATACGGCGAATGGCATCTCTGGTTTCAACGACCAGCTCGGCGGCTTGGTCGGTCATCGGCAGTGTTGACTTGACCGTTTGCGGCGAGGGTAGCGGTTTGATTTCAATAACGTGTTGGTTATCGAGCGGTCTCTGCATGGTCCTGCCTATTCAGATGGGGAACACACCCGTATTGGGTAGCTTGACGGGGCATGATGCGCGTAGACGCGTCATATATAGCGTAGATTTGAAGGAATATCCACTCGGGGTGGCTGGCGATGGCCGGATTGGCGCATCGATTCCGTTGTTTGACAAGCCGCGAACGCCTATGTTACGTAGCTCGCCCACAATGATGTTGCGCACTTCCATACGACGATTGCCCTGTGTTCTTCGGGGCACTGTGGCGATCGGGCTGGTTTTATTATTGCTCGCCATTGCCCCGTTTGCCGTGGCACAGGATGTCCATCACGAGTTGGCGGCCGCCGACCACGATGGGCACGAGCATTCCGATACCGACCTCTGCCAGTGGGTCAAGCACCATACGGCTGGCTCATTCGATGTCGAGGCTCCTCTCTTCACCGCACAGAAGCTTGTCGATCTGTTGGAGCTTCCAGCGGACTCCGTTCTGCTTTCCTTCGAACTTGCTACGCTCGGTCCTTCTCGCGCTCCCCCCTGCAGCTAGTCACGTCATTTCGATTCACATCATTCTGGCACGGTTGTCGTCGGACTATCTGCCGCTGTGGCGTCTTTTAAACACGTGATTGGAGGGGGACTTCATGCGATCCATTATATGGAGCCATCTTATTGTTCGTTCGATATGTCTCTGTGTCGTATGTCTGAGTGTTCTTCATCAGGGTCGTGCCGCTGCGGCCGAACCCAATCTCATCGTTGGATCGGTC
>JANNXZ010000418.1:0-2655 GCA_031409835.1 Nitrospirota bacterium | reverse complement strand
CTCTGTTTTTTCCCCGTCATCGGTTCCTTGGCGCCCTTCTCAACAGGTGGAGCGGCCATCGCCGGGTACACAGCAAGTCCGAGCACCGCGACCAATACAAGCATCATTCTCATGAACCCCTCCCCTCACATAGCCTAATGGGCGAGCACTATAAAGCTTCGCGCCTCGGAAAAACAACCGCGCAGGATCATGCGGCTGTCCCGTCTAGGCGATTTGTATAGGGATTGACTGGGCGTTGTTCTGCGTACCTGTGCGGTCGCCTTGGCGTTTCAAGGAGAAGATGCGTATTTTATGGTCTTGCGTATCGTGAGAATTGCACTAAATCTTTGCAATGGAATCCAGTATTTGCTGCATCATGCAGGTTGAAGAAGAGACCACAGGCCTCACCCCATTTAATGTCGGTGGAATGCCGCGCCCAAGTCAGGGGTTTTCCATCCTCGAATACTACCGCAACGTAGTTCTGGCCAACTGGAAGAAGAACTGGTATTGGGATAATGACAAGGAAAACAGGTCCAACCCACCGAGCTCCCTCTTTGGGATAGATCCAAACTTCCCTGCCAGATGAATTGTCCTTTTCAATTCGTTCAGGTTTTGCCGCAAGCTCCATCGACATACCTGGAGGCAGTGGGAACTGACGCTGTTCAACTACTACATCGCCTATCCATTCCATGCCAATACAACCCTGCGAGACAAGAATCATCCCTAGCAGCGGCACCAGATACCAAGAACTGTTAGATATCAGAATTCTTGTTCTCATTTGATCCAATAGGATAAATAGGGTCCGGTTTTGCAATCACACATCCACTTGCCACACCTGCTTGCCCTACCCACTATTTGGGAGTTGTACGCGCGAATGATTGGAACGCAAGGCCTCCCTCAGTTCTAGTCAGGCCACTCATCACACTATCCCCTGCTCACAGGGCAATTGCGGCCCAGAGCTTCACGACAATCCACAGGACCGCTGCAATCGCGAGCAGCAGTAGCACGACGGTCCCACCGATGATACCGGCTACATACAGCCAATCTTGATGGTTGCCTCTATCGGATTTCGTCGCAGCCTCTCGCAACAACACCACGTTTCTCGCGTGACTTCTAAACCAGACCGAAAAGAGATCGCCGATGATGGGAATCGCCCCGATGGTGCCGTTGATGAGGAGATTCAGGCTCATCCGCGCGATGACAATCTGCGGCACTTGGAGCCGCGCTGCCAATATCAGGATGACGGTCCCGATGAGATTGGCCAGCATGTCACCAATTCCTGGTATCAGTCCGAGCAACGGATCGAGTCCCAAATAGATGCGTGTGCCAGGAATTCTGACGGTCGTGTCCAAAGCCTTGGCTAATAGTTCGGCCGTCGCCACCAAGGCTTCTCGTTCAGGATCGGAAGATGAAGACTCTGGAGGGAGATGTGAAGCTGGGTCAGCCACGATGTGACCGAATTGCGCGGCAATCCTTGAGGGTTTGTGTAATCGTAATCTCCTCCGCGCAGCTCATGGGATCGAACAGTATCATGAGATAAATCGGAGAACAATTCCTGACAAAAGGCCTGACAACCCGTCGGGTGTTCAAAAAGACCACGATTCTCACCCGCCCAGCCCTGGCGTGCCGAGCCACGCCCTTCCACAGGCAAGGCCGCAGCGAGTGAAGACCCGAGGCGTACCCTTGGGGTACGTTGAGGATCTAAACGATGCGAGAACGATGCTGGGGGCATTTTTCAACACCCGGTTCCTGAAAGGATTCGGCTCTTGACGACATGACAAAGATAGGTCATATCACCATGGCCGTTGCGGCCTGGTGCAACATCCTACAATGGAGGCCCCTATGCGCGCACTGTGGATTGGCTCCGATCACGCCCTCGTAAGGCGGTTGATCCTCGTTTCATTCCTGCTGTTTCCCTGGCCCGTTCTGGCGGAGGAAGGAGCGGCGCTCCCCCTCTCTAAGATCGTGCTCTATTCCAGCGGCGTGGGGTATTTCCAACATGACGGCACAGTGAACAACCGAGTGCAACTCGATCTCCGCCTGCATACGAATCAGATCAACGACATGCTGAAAAGTCTTGTCGTGCAAGATTTCGGTGGCGGTAAGGTCTCGACTATCACCTATGGTTCGCGCGATCCCCTGGCGAAGACGCTCGGAAGCTTTGGGATCAATCTGAACGGCAATCCAACTCTGGGACAGATTCTGACCCAAGTCCGGGGAGAGCCAGTCGAAGTCACCGCGCCCAATCCCATTATTGGTACGTTGATCGGGGTGGAGAAGAAAACGGAGTCCATCGGCGAGGGCTCGCAGCACCGCGTCATCGAGCAGGAATATGTCACGCTCCTGACAGAAGAGGGGTTCCGCTCCCTCTCGCTGGCGAACGTGCAGCGCATCAAGTTGACCAATCCCACGTTGAACGCTGAACTGCATCAGGCGCTGGCCGCGCTCGCGATGAATCACGATGCACAGAAAAAGACGGTCTCGATTACTTTCGACGGCACAGGGAGCCGCCAGGCCCGTGTCGCGTATCTCACTGAAACCCCCGTCTGGAAAACCACCTATCGACTCGTTTTGGACGAAGATAAATCGCCCTATCTGCAAGGCTGGGCCATTGTGGAGAATCAAACCTCACAGGACTGGCGCAACGTAAAACTCTCGCTCGTCTCTGGACGGCCT
>JANNXZ010000417.1:0-5699 GCA_031409835.1 Nitrospirota bacterium | reverse complement strand
AGCTAGAGAAATAATCTTCATGAACTTTTTCCAGCGCAGCTCGCGCGCGATCGGCCCAAAGATACGAGTCCCAACGGGATCACCGTCCTTATTGATCAATACACAGGCATTCCGATCGAACTTGATGTAGGAACCATCTTCTCGACGCACTTCCTTAGTGGTTCTCACGACCACGGCACGGCTCACATCGCCCTTCTTAACCGTTGCCGCAGGAATAGCTTCCTTGACCGCCACGACGACAATGTCTCCAAGAGAAGCATACCGGCGCCTGGTTCCACCAAGGACATGAAAACACATGGCCTGTTTGGCACCGGAGTTATCGGCCACGTCCATGTATGTATAGCTTTGAATCATAGTCCCGGTGTTCCCTCTAGCATTCGCACGATCTCAACCTACTCACCCCGTCCTTTTTCCACAACTTCGATCACCCGCATATGCTTATCTTTACTGATTGGCCTCGTCTCGACCATGCGCACACGGTCGCCAATCTTACAGGCGTTGTCCTCATCATGGGCCTTGAATTTTGTGATCCGTCGAAGCACCTTTCGATAGAGTGGATGAATAACTGAACGCTCTATCTCGACGACCACGGTCTTATTCATCTTATTGCTGACTACACGCCCAACCCATTCGCGCCGTTTATTTACTGACTCTCCCATCCTCAAGCCCCCTTCGACGCGGTAGAAATTGAATTGGCCTGCGCGAGCTCGCGCAGAATCGTTTTCACCCAGGCAATGCTGCGTTTCGTCTTTCGCAACTGCATAGGGTTTTCCAACCGTCCGGTTCCCATCTGAAAACGAAGATTGAAGAGTTCCTGCGTGAACTGCTTCGCTTTCTCCGCCAGCTCAGGTTCCGTAAGTTGCCGCAATTCCTTCAGATCCATAAATGCGCTCCCAGTACCCTTAAGTCAGGTTCGATCAATACTAGAACTCGCCGCGAATGACACACTTGGTGGCAATGGGTAACTTATGCGAAGCCAATCGGAACGCCTCCTTGGCGACATCCGGCGTCACGCCATCCATCTCATAAAGAATGCGGCCAGGCTTAACAACGGCAACCCAGTACTCTGGATTTCCCTTCCCCTTACCCATTCGAGTTTCAGCTGGCTTTTTGGTAATCGGCTTATCGGGGAAAATTCTCGTCCACACTTGGCCACCGCGTTTCACACATCGAGTGATCGCGATACGCGCCGCCTCAATCTGCCGACTGGTAATCCAGCCAGGCTCAAGAGCCTTGAGCCCAAACTCTCCGAGGGTAATCTGGCTGCCCCGATAGGCCTTACCGGTCATACGCCCCTTCATCATTTTACGGAACTTAACTTTCTTTGGTGCTAACACAATATCCTCTTGAATTACCCAAGTCTGCGGTCAAATGCTGACTCTTTATTGAGGGGCTGCAATGGAAGCACCTCCCCTTTATAGATCCAGGTCTTAATCCCGATCTGCCCCATTGTCGTGTGTGCTTCGGCAAACCCGTAATCGATGTCCGCCCGGAGCGTATGGAGAGGCACGCGGCCCTCGCGATACCATTCTGAGCGCGCGATTTCCGCCCCGCCAAGACGGCCTCCCACCATAATCTTGATACCCTGGGCTCCAAGACGAAGCGCGGATTGCACACTTCGCTTCATAGCCCGACGGAATGCCACGCGTTTTTCTAGCTGGGTGGCGACGTTCTCACATACCAACTGAGCATCCAATTCCGGTTTCTTGATTTCCTTCACCGTAATGTAGACTTGGCCGGAGTAGCTCTTCTCCAATTCAGCCTTGAGCTTATCGACCTCAGCCCCCTTACGCCCGATGATGATACCGGGACGCGCAGTGTGAATAATCACACGCGTCTGATCTCCAGACCGCTCGATTTCCACCTTGGCCACACCAGCATGAAAGAGACGCTGCTTAACCATCTTGCGAATCTTAATATCCTGATGGAGCAGCTTCGCGTAGTCCTTGCTGGCATACCATCGAGAAGACCAAGTAACGTTGTACCCTAGCCGGTACCCGATCGGATGTGTCTTATGCCCCATAACTTCTTGCGCCTCACTCAAACAGGAAATGAATCCATACTCACCAACCGTCGCTATCTACTTCTTTTCCTTCACGCCTGGAACTGACACAACGACAGTAATGTGACTCATACGTTTCTGAATCGCATTCGCACGCCCCTGCGACCGGGATCGAAAACGCTTCAACGTCGGCCCACAATCGACAAATGCCTTCGAGACCACCATCGATTCACTATCGCCCATCTCTTTTTGCTCCGCATTGGCCACGGCGGACCGCAAAATCTTTTCAACCACCTTTGACGCATGGCGTGGCAAATTCTTGAGCATGGCCAAGGCCATGGGAACTTGCTGCCCACGAATCAAATCGACCACTGGGCGAGCCTTCCTCGGAGAAACCCGTACGAACCGTAGAACTGCTTGTGCTTCAGCCATAACCGTCCCATCCAATCGAGTGTATCGAGACCACAACCACTTCGCCTACTTAAGGGCGACCGACTTTTCTGTCCTGGCGTGCCCATGCCCCTTGAAAAACCTAGTCGGAGCAAACTCTCCCAGCTTGTGCCCAACCATGTTTTCCGTTACGAAGACAGGAATGAATTTCTTTCCATTATGAACCGCGAACGTATGTCCGATCATATCTGGAATGACCGTGGACCGCCGCGACCAAGTCTTAATGATCTTTCGATCCTTATTTTGATTCATCCGCTCCACTTTCTGGAGCAGATGGTCGTCAACGAATGCGCCCTTACTGACTGACCTCGGCATCGCGTACTCCTACTTGCGGCGGGAAATAATAAACTTATCCGTCGCCTTATTGTTCCGGGTCTTATAACCCTTAGTCGGAAGACCCCACGGGGAAACCGGATGGGGATTGCCCTGCCCGGACTTTCCTTCGCCGCCACCATGCGGGTGATCGACTGGATTCATCACAACACCGCGCACATTCGGGCGCCGGCCCATCCATCGCACCCGACCGGCCTTCCCAACATTAATATTCTCATGATCCGTATTCCCAACCTGCCCAACAGTGGCCATACAGGTTGAAAGAATTCTCCTCATTTCACCGGACCTGAGTCGCACCTGCACATACTCACCATCACGCCCCATCACCTGAGCGGAACCTCCCGCACTACGGATCAGCTGTCCGCCCTTCCCAGGCTTCAACTCCACATTATGAATGGTCGTCCCTAACGGCATACTGGATAGAGGCAAGGCATTCCCAATACGAACTTCCGAACCAACACCCGACTGCACCACATTGCCAACTCCTAAACCAACCGGAGCCAAAATATAGCGCTTCTCGCCGTCCTTATAGTGCACTAGGGCAATCCGAGCCGACCGATTAGGATCGTATTCAAGTGCGGCAATAGTCCCTGGAATTCCAGTCTTGTCACGCCTGAAGTCGATTTTTCGATAGAGCCGTTTATGTCCACCTCCGCGAAAACGTACAGTTGTCCGGCCATCGTTGTTTCTGGCGCCGGTACTGCGGCGGAATGACGTGAGCGATTTCTCAGGCCTTTTCTTGGAAAGCTCTTCGGTCGTTACCGCGGTCATCCCGCGACGTCCCGGTGTCCTTGGCTTGTATACTCTGATTCCCATAACTACAGCCGTCCTTCCAACGCCCCGAGACCAACCCGGAGCAAAGCCCACCTATGCGCTTTCGTAGAGCTCCAACTTTTCGCCCTGCTTGAGCTTGACAAAAGCTTTTTTCCAATCTGACCGCTTACCAGAGAAACGCCCCAAGCGCTTGACCTTCCCGAGAACATTCATCACGTTCACTCGCTCGACCTTGACTTTTAAGAGCGTTTCGACGGCCTGCTTAATCTGGAGACGATTCGCATCCCGGTGAACCAGAAAACCCACCGTATTGTTGCTCTCCCGCATCGCGGTGATCTTTTCCGTTAGCAATGGCTGCAGCAGAATACTATGGAGCCCCACCTTCATGCCCAGACCTCTTTCACCCGCGGCAACTCACGCTCGGGAATCAGGATCAATTCAGCTCGAACAATATCATAGACGTTCAACCCTTCAGGCCCCACCACACAGACATTAGGAAGGTTACCTGCAGCTTGAGCCAATCCAGCATGCCCCGCACCCGCCACAATCAACGCATAGGCCCCGGCACCAAAATTGGTCAGCACTTGCGCCAATAGCTTCGTCTTCGGCTGATCCAACGACAGACTTGACACAATCACCACTTGCCCGTCGGCCAACTTTGCCGACAACGCGCTTTGAAGCGCTGCACGGTACTTCTTTTTCGGCATGCTATAAGAGTAATCGCGAGGCTTCGGCCCAAAGACCGATCCGCCATGACGCCATACAGGGGAACGGATCGATCCTGCCCTGGCCCGCCCTGTATGCTTTTGTTTCCATGGCTTCTTCCCAGACCCAGCCACTTCTCCTCGTCGTAATGTCGATGCCGTCCCCTGACGCTCACAGGCACGCTGCATCACCACCGCCTCGTGAACTAAGGCCGAGTGCGGCTTACAGCCGAACACTTCTTCGGGAAGATCGACAGACCCGACTTTCTGTTTCTTCAAATCAACAACATCAACCGTGGGCATGCCTACCCCTTCTTCGACTTTCTTACCATGATCAATCCATTCGCTGCACCAGGAATTGCGCCACGAACGAACAGTAGATTTTCTTCTGGTCTGGATTCAATAACTTTCAATCGCTGCGCCGTAATCCGCCTTGCCCCCATGTGCCCAGGCAACGTCTTCCCTTTCCAGACACGAGAAGGATAGGAACTAGCGCCCATTGAACCGGGATGCCGGTGAAACATCGACCCGTGAGATTCTGGACCGCCGGCATAATGATGGCGCTTCACTACGCCCTGAAACCCCTTGCCCTTCGAAATGCCAATGACATCTACCCAGTCGCCCTTTTTAAAGATATCGACTTTAATCGATTGTCCTACCGCTACCTCACCGACCTTTTGAAACTCCCTGAGCACACGGGTGGCTGGAGCCTCCGTCTTTTTTAGATGACCAAGCTCAGCCTTGGACAACTTGCGTTCTTTCACTTCACCAAAAGATAACTGGACAGATTCATACCCATCGCGCTCTTTTGTCTTGATCGTGACCACGCGGCAAGGACCCGCCTCAATGATGGTCACAGGCGTAAAGCGCGCCTCATCAAATATCTGAGTCATCCCCAACTTTTTACCCAACAATCCGTTCGTCATGCGTCACGTTCCTTGTCAGTCTCCGCCCTTAAAGCTTAATCTCGACATCCACTCCAGCGGCTAAATTTAACTTCATCAGGGAATCCATGGTTTCAGGCGTCGCGTCCATGATGTCCATTAAACGCTTGTGTGTCCTGATTTCGAATTGTTCGCGAGCTTTCTTATCTGCATGCGTCGCACTCTGCACCGTAAACTTCTCGATTCGCGTAGGAAGTGGGATCGGCCCCACAATTTTCGCGCCGCTCCGGCGGACGGTTTCAACGATTTCCGCAACCGAGTGGTCTAACACACGGTAATCAAACCCGCGTAATCGAATCCTGATTCTTTGTTCAACCTTAACCATTTATTCCTCTGTTCATCGGCCAATCATTACGCCAGAATTTCGGTGACGACGCCGGAGCCGACGGTCTTGCCGCCCTCGCGCACCGCAAATCGCAACCCCTGATCCATCGCGATCGGACTGATCAACTCCCCCGTGACACTCACATTGTCCCCCGGCATCACCATCTC
>JANNXZ010000416.1:0-3741 GCA_031409835.1 Nitrospirota bacterium | reverse complement strand
GAAGACGTGAAACGTGAGGCGTGAAGCGTAAGGGGCAAGAGTGTAGGAGAGCATGAAAGCTCCGAGGGTGGGATTCGAACAAGAGGGATCGCGGGGGATGTGTCCCCTGCGTGGGGAGATTACGAGGGGGCTGGCCCCCTCAGTAGGAGCGCGAGCAGTTTCTACTCGCGGGACTTCGAATGCCCACCCTCTCCGCCACTCAAAGAAGTGCTGAGTTATCAGTTCTGAGTTAGAGGATAAGAGAACGGAATAGAGTGTCGCTTTCATACTCAGCACTCAGAACTCAGCACTCAGAACTAATTGAAGAAGGGGCTGGGCCCTGTGCAACAGAACCCTGTGAACCCCGCCAGGTCCGGAAGGAAGCAACGGTAAGCGGTCAGTTCTGTGTGCCCCAGGATCACCTGGCCCCGCTCTCTTTGAAGAAGTTCTGAGTCTTGAGTTTTGAGTTCTGAGTTGGGAACAAAGAACTTTTCCATCCCCAGGACTGACAACTCAGAACTCAAGACTCAGAACTCATAATTGGAGCATAGCGACGTTGGATTACCAAGTTTCCGCCAGAAAGTACCGTCCTGGCACGTTTGATGACGTGATCGGACAGTCACACGTTGTTCAGACGCTGGTCAATTCCATCACGACGAAACGAATCGCCCAAGCCTATCTCTTTTCCGGGACCCGTGGAGTGGGGAAAACCACGGTTGCCAGAATTCTCGCCAAGGCGCTCAATTGCGAGATCGGGACGACCGGCACGCCCTGCGGCGCCTGTTCCAACTGCCTTGAGATTGCGCAGGGGACCTCTGTCGATGTCATGGAGATCGATGGCGCGTCTAATACGAGCGTGGACGATGTGCGCGAGATCCGCGAGAACGTCAAGTTCGCTGCGTTTCGTGGGAAGTATCGGGTCTACATCATCGACGAAGTCCACATGTTGTCGAACTCGGCTTTCAACGCGCTGTTGTAGACTCTGGAGGAGCCACCGCCGCATGTCGTGTTTATCTTCGCTACGACAGAAATTCACAAGATCCCGGCGACGATTCTCTCCCGCTGCCAGCATTACAACTTCCGCCGGATTGCGCGAACCGAGATTATCGAGCGGCTGCGCCACGTGGCCGATCAGGACCAGATCGTGGTCGAAGAACGGAGCTTGATGGCGCTCGCCAGGGCCAGTGAAGGCAGTATGCGCGATGGGTTGAGCTTGCTCGACCAGGCGGTGGCATTCGGCGGCAAGACGATCGTGCATGCAGATCTTGAGGCCCTGTTGGGAGCGGTTCCACAAGAACTCGTTCGTGCCATGATTCAGGCGATTACGGCCCAGGAAAGCGCCGCAGGGCTTCGTGTGCTGGCCCAGCTATTGGACCAGGGGCACGATCTGCGGGCCTATTGTGCAGAGGTGGTCGAGTATCTGCGCAACATGCTGGTGGTGTCGGTGGTGTCTTCACCCCAAGAATGGCAGGGGTTGATCGAGGCATCTGCGGAGGATCTCACGCAGATGGCCACTGACGCGCGTTCATTTTCACCAGAATTACTTCAGGAACTGTTGGCAATCTTCACGCAAGCAGAGGACTCGCTCAGGCTCAGTGCCCATCCCCGGTTCGTGCTCGAAACTGCGGCTGTGCGCGCAACGCGGTTGCTGCGTCGAGCGGATCAAAAGCCAGGACAAACAGTGGAACACACTCAGCCGGTACGTCCAGCTCAGCAGGCTCCAGTGCGCACGGGCCCGCCGGTCTCACCGGCTCGTTCTGCAGACCCAGCGCCCTCCTCGCCTCCGCGATCTCCACAATCGACTGTTTCTATGCCGGCTGCTTCGATACCGCCGAGGCCTCCCGTTGTCGGAAACACGGCGCCTCTACGAGGCCCTTCAACGAGCCCTGCGAATGTCAGATCTCCTGGCACGGTCGGTGAGGTGAAGGTTCCAATGCCTATGGCATCAGGTCCAACCGATGATGGCCGGGTTGCGGTGACGCTGAATTGGGAGCAAGTCCAAGAGGAAGTGGGCAATACCTCTTCCAGGATTGCCGCCTTTCTAGAGAGAGGACGGTTTGTGGGTGTGGATGGTCATGTGGTGACAATTGGATTTGCCAAGCAGGAGATGGCGGCCCGAGGGATGATCGAGAATCCTGACAATATGGCGGTGCTCACATCGATCTGTGAACGATTGAGCGGTCAGACCGTTCGGGTGCGGATTACCGAATTATCGGAGTCGGATCCTTCCGGGCCGACGATGGCACAGCTGAGAGCGGCGAAGGAAAAAGAACAACGGCTGGCACTCTTTGAGCAAGCGCGGGCACATCCTGTCGTCAAGCAGGCGCTTGAGATATTCGGCGCAGAACTCGCAGAGGTCAGGTCGGTGTCGAATCAGAAGGAGGTTGAGGAATGAAGAACCCGATGGGCAACATGGGAAATCTGTTGAAGCAAGCGCAGGCGATGCAGGCGCAAATGGCGAAGGTACAGGAAGAGGCATCGTCGAAGACGGTGACCGGAACGGCCGGCGGTGGCAGTGTGACGGTTACCGCGAATGGGGCCATGCAGCTAGTCGGCATCGTCATCGATCCCTAAGTAGTGAAAAGCGGCGATGTCGAGATGGTGCAAGATTTGGTTATGGCGGCATCGAATGATGCCCTCAGGAAGGCTCGCGAGATGATGGCGGATGCGATGAAATCGGTTACGGGTGGGATGAACGTCCCCGGACTACTCTAACGGATTATTACGGCATGGCGGTTGATCAACAAGGCTTACTCGCACGGTTGGTGCGCGAGTTAGTCCGTCTTCCGGGCATCGGTCAAAAAACAGCGCAGCGATTGGCGTTTCATGTCTTGAAGGCCGAGCGAGAAGACGCGCTTCGCCTGGCCGAGGCGATTCGCGCCGTCAAAGACGGGCTCTCATTTTGCCGGCAATGCCGGAACATCGCCGAGGGGGAACTCTGTGAATTTTGTCTCGACCCAAAGCGGGATCGGACGAGAATTCTGGTAGTAGAAGAACCGAGCACGACCTATGCCATCGAGCGGGCGGGAGCCTACCGTGGTTTGTATCATGTGCTACTCGGCGCCTTGTCCCCATTGGACGGCGTCGGACCGTCCGATATCAGAGCCGAGGAGTTGGTCGATCGGGTGAAGCTTGGAGGGATTCAAGAAGTGATTCTTGCGACGAGTCCGACGATCGAGGGCGAGGCCACCGCCATCTATTTAACGAATCAACTCAAACCTCTCGGAGCCCGGGTTTCGCGTATCGCCTATGGCATTCCTGTCGGGATGGATATCGAGTATGCCGACGATGTGACGTTGCTCAAATCGATCGAAGGTCGCCGGGATCTCTAGCAAGACTGTTATTGGGTTTGTTTAGTTTGTTCGGTTGAACGAAACTAACCAGATGAACCAAATCAACCAGATAAACAAAACAAACCAGATAGACCGGGCTTGATTGACGGGCTCACGTTACCCATTGACCCTCCCTTCAGGCCCCTGCTATAGTTTTTCGGTTTCAGACGGTTTTACTCTTCAGGCAGGTTGCAGTATGAAGGCAGTCTCTTCCGCCAAGCGCATTTCGCCCGCTCCATCAGCGGCCAAATCTGTCACGGCCAAGCCTAAAGCTAAGAAATCGTCTCAGGGGAAAAAGTACGCGGCTATTCGTCGTGACCTTGAGCGGCAGCGCAAGGTATTGTTGGAGGAGGTGGTCGAAGGCCTCGCCAATCCAAACGGTCAGGAGACCTTCCCGGATGTCAGCGATCAGGCGTCTGCGGAAGCCGAG
>JANNXZ010000415.1:0-8220 GCA_031409835.1 Nitrospirota bacterium | reverse complement strand
TTCAACGCCATCGCTGCCACCACCTTGCCACCGGCCTCCTATGCCCAGCACTTTGATACCCTGTCGGTCTGTCTCTCGAAAGGACTGGGAGCGCCAGCCGGTTCTCTCCTCATGATGAACGATCTGACCCTCCTCGATAAGGCCAAGCGGCTGCGCCGTATGTATGGTGGCGCCATGCGCCAGTCCGGCATCCTCGCCGCCGCCGGCATCTATGCGCTCGAGCATCATATTGGACGATTGAAAGTGGACCATGATCATGCCAAGCGGCTGGCGAGACAACTGCAACAAATTCCAACGGTCAGGATCAACCCGCAAGATGTTGACACGAACATCGTGATCTTCGAGGTGATCGGCCACCGTCTAGCTCCCCCAGCGATCGTCGCCGCCTTAAAGCAAGAAGGGGTCTTGATCAATGCCATCGGCGGCAACAGCTTTCGCGCCGTCACCCATTTGGATATCTCCAGTGCCATGACTGAAGAAGCCTGCGAGATTTTTACCCGTGTATTGATGAACTAGTCCGCATGATACATGCGGGCTAGACGTCTGCGCATTGACACTTCTCCCACTGAAATCTAGAATGCCGCAGAATGGAATATCGATGTCGCTAAACGTTGTCTCTTTCAAACACATCAGCCAGATCCTTGAGGTCACCGACTCGCTCGGTCTGAACCGCGAGTGGGTAGAAATTCCGTTGTCTCCGGAAAGCCCAGGTGTCGTCAGGCGGTTGACCAACGGCAAGTTGGAAATCATCGTCGATGCAGACCAACCGTTCGAGGATTGGCTGGGGGCGCTCCCAAAACATATTCAGCTCATACAGGGAGCCTAACCATGGATAGTTCCACTACCCACCCTATTCCCACATCAGAAGAATTGAAGGCAGAGCTCCTGGCAATGCCGGAGCCGCCTGAACAGCCTGACCCGATTGACGAACCGGGATTCGAAGAGCTTGTCGAGGTGGCCTTGCGCCACGTCCGTGGCCGCCGCGGGGGCGATCTCGTCAGCGTGATCCTCGTGGGGTCCAGCGTTCGGCGCGCCATCACCACTCACAGCGACATCGATCTCATTGCGCTCGTGAAAGGACAGGCCGATGGCCATGAGATCGTCCGTGTCTCCGATCGTCTAGCCGACATCCGCTATCGTGGGCATCAAGAACTTGAGGAGGACCTCCCCCACTCACCGCGCCTCCCCTCTCTCTTACGGAAAGCCCGCATCCTGTTCGATCACGAGAACATCGGCGCCAAGCTTGTTGAACGAGCCAACCAACGGTTTCGGCAGGGACCGCCTCCTGTCAGTATCAATGAACAGATTCGAATGAAGGCGGAGTGTTTCCATTGGCTGGGAAAGGCGCGGGATCTGGCCGACAAGCCGGCGACCGCACAGTATCTACTCTCGATATTTTTTGAAGACGCCATCAGCGCATTCTTCCGGCTTCGGGGCTTCTGGCTGACCGCGCCGGGCGATGTGCCAAAGTTCATCGCTTCCCGCGATGCAGGGCTTGGTGACCTGGCTGCGCGGTTCCTGATTGCGGCTACCTTGCCCGAACGGCTCAACGTAGGCCGCGATCTGGCCGATACGCTCTTTAAGGACGTACCGAATCCTGCCAGAATCGACTGACAGGACTCCGGGATCAATCGTCAGACTGCTGTCGCATGGGCTCGTCATTAGCCTGAACCTTGACCTGTTTCGCGTTGGCAGATTTTTTGAGCACCCTGCCAGAAGGAGTCGCTATGGAAATCGGATTCATCGGGCTTGGGAAGATGGGCATGAACATGGTCACGCGCTTGCAACGTGACCGGCATCGAGTTGTCGTCTACGACCGTTCGGCAGATCTGATCAAGCAGGCCGAAAGCGTCGGTTGTGCCGGAGCATCCTCATTAGCGGACCTCGTCGGCCAGCTTAAGGCCCCGCGCGCAGTCTGGGTCATGGTCCCATCCGGAGCGCCGACTGAGGAGACCGTCCAAACCGTCTCGGCATTACTCCAACCGGGCGACACGGTCATCGACGGTGGCAATACCAGATTTCACGACGATGTTCGGCGGGCTGCGGACCTCAAGAAAAAGCAGCTTCACTATGTCGATGCCGGGACCAGTGGAGGCATCTGGGGATTAAAGATCGGGTACTGCCTGATGGTCGGTGGCGACGAAGCGCCGGTGAAACAACTCGCGCCAATTTTCACCACACTGGCGCCGGAACAGGGCTGGGCTCACGTCGGCGGAGTCGGCGCCGGGCATTACGTGAAAATGGTGCATAATGGAATCGAGTACAGCATGATGCAAGGGTATGCCGAGGGCTTCGAGTTGATGGCAAAAAGCGACTATAAACTCAACCTCGCCAACATCGCAGACCTCTGGATGCATGGGAGCGTCGTTCGATCCTGGCTCTTGGAATTGGCGGCCGGCGCCTTGAAAGAAGATCCACGGCTGGAACAGTTGAAAGGCTACGTGCAGGATTCCGGCGAGGGTCGCTGGATGATCGCCGATGCCATCGAGAAGGATGTACCGGTCCCGACGCTCGCGACGGCGCTGTTCACTCGATTCCGATCGCGGCAAAGCGAGTCCTTTGCGGAAAAGATGCTGGCGGCGTTGCGGAATGCCTTTGGCGGCCATGCGGTTCGCCGTTGACGCCGGAACCCTATGCCACCGAATAGCCCGCGTATCGATATCAGCCCCTCACAGGAAACGATTCCCCCAGTCGAGCCCTGTACCCTCGTCATCTTTGGAGGGTCCGGCGATCTGGCGCGCCGGCGTCTGATTCCTGCCCTGTACAACTTGCTCCTCGATGGACTCCTTCCGCCCAACTATGCCGTGATCGGGCTGGGCCGCAAGTCGATGACCGACGAGGAGTTCCGCGCCACACTTCGTGATGGCGTCGTGGCACATTCCCGGCAAGCCTTGGCAGAAGACAAGTGGAAAGACTTCGCGCAACGTCTTTTTTACGTATCGGGAGGAAACGATGACCCGAGCACCTATGCCAGACTGAAGTCTCGAACAGAAGACATTGAGCGGAATCTCCAATTGCCCGGTAACCGGATTTTCTATCTGAGCATCCCTCCCAGTTCATTTACGTCCGTATGCGAGGGGCTTGAGCAAGCCGGATTGGCGGAGAAGCCGGGGACGCATACACCCTATACCCGCATCATCGTCGAAAAACCGGTCGGCCACGATTTGGCCTCAGCCCAAGCCATCAACCAAGTGACGGGTCGCGTGTTCGACGAATCGCAGATCTTCCGCATCGATCACTACCTGGGAAAAGAAACCGTTCAGAATCTCATGGTCGTCCGATTCGCCAACAGCATCTTCGAGCCAATTTGGAACCACAAGTACATCGATCATGTGCAGATCACGGTCAGCGAAGCGGAAGGCGTCGGGACCAGGGCCGGCTACTACGAAGAGGCCGGCGCGTTGCGCGACATGGTACAGAACCACATGTTGCAACTGCTCTGTTTGGTGGCAATGGAGCCCCCCTATTCACTCGATCCGGATGTGGTGCGCAACGCGAAGATGGAAGTCCTCCGTTGCCTCAGACCCATCACCGATCAGGATGTCGAACACGTCACCGTCCGTGCCCAATACAGTGCAGGAACGGCCCATGGCAAATCTATCCCTGGCTATCGTCGTGAGAACGGGATTCATCCTGATTCGACGACGGAAACCTATGTTGCGCTCAAATGCTTTGTGGAAAACTGGCGATGGGATGGTGTGCCCTTCTATCTGCGCACTGGGAAAGCGCTCCCCCATCGTGCCAGCGAGGTCGCGGTACAGTTTAAGGACATCCCACACATCCTGTTCAACGCCAATGCGCAGCAGCCGCAACCGCCGAATGTGCTGGCGCTACGCATCCAGCCGGAGGAAGGGCTTTCTCTCCGTATCGTTTCGCGCGTGCCGGGAACCCGCGCACAGACACACCCAGTGGAAATGGACTTTCAATACAGCGATGTCTTCGGCCGCCCGTCGCCCGAAGCCTATGAACGCTTGCTCTTGGACGTGATGGCAGGCGATGCCTCCAGGTTTATGCGGCGCGATGCCGTTGAAGCCTCCTGGGCCTGGATCACCAAGATTCTGGAAGGATGGCAGAAGCAGGGGTTGCGATGGTTGCCTGAATACCAGGCAGGATCCTGTGGACCGGTCGAGGCAGATCGCCTCATTGAGAAGGATGGGCGGACCTGGCGAACCCTCTAGCCCTCAATATTCATGAAGCTTCTGCTGCAAGCCTGGATACGCGGCTGCGACGGGCAGTCTCGCCATTCAGCCCTTCGACATACTGCGCGAGTATGCCTCAGGGCTTCACGTCTCCGAGTGCCCGTCTCGCTTCGCGTCTGCACGCTTTCGCAACGAACCTCCATAAATAATGCGGGCTAGCATCTCCTGTCATGTCAGCCCCAACTGCTTGAGAATCTCCTCTTTAGTTCCCAACCCACCGATAAACCGCTCAAACGCTCCCTCGCGATAGAGCGCCAGCGCCGGCAAAGAGCAAATTTCCAGCTCTGCTGGAATCTGGAAATTCTCCTCAACGTTCATTTTCAGAATCAGCACCTTGCCGGTCACATCCAGCTCCAGTTTCTCAAGCTCACGCAGCAACGCGCGGCAACTCCCGCACCCTGGTTTCCAGAACTCCACCAGCACCGGTACCGTCGAATGTTCAACTACATGATCAAAGTCTCGATCCCTCACATCGAAGATCATGGGGTCATTCCTCGGCTGTCGGAAACGCCTTGGCAAAGACCTGATCATAGAGTAACTGGGCTAACAGCCGATAGCCGGCCGTGGTCAAATGTAGTCCATCGTTGGAATATTGAGCAGCCAGTTGGCCTGTTGTTGGTTCCACCGTAGCCATAAAAAGGTCGATCCAAGGAAGACCTTTCGAGCGAGCGTACTCCTGAATGAGTCCATTCAATTCAGCACGGCGGGATAGATGCTGCCCGATCCAGGCTTCCGTATCAGGCCCTCCACCGGCAGCCTCCACTCGAATGGACGGAATCGTGACCGGGATCGGCATGACCTGTGAAGCCCGTGCCAACTCATACATCTTCACCAAATTCCTCATGACCTCCGCCGGCTCTGCATTCCACCCCAAATCATTGGTCCCTCCCAGCAGGACAACATGGCTCGGCTGCTGCTGCAGGACATCGCGCCGAAACCGTAGCGCCATCTCCCCAGTACGTTCGCCACAAATCCCACGTACCTCAATCTTCGTTGAAACTCCCAACCACTCCTGCAAGTAGTGCCCATAGGGCGTCTCCCTCCCCGTCGGGCTCTCAGGGGTTGGAGACTGAAATCCTGCCGTCAAGCTATCGCCGAAACAGACGATCACGATACGTACTCACCTTGTGGCATACGATCTGTTGCCTCTCCCCGCATTCGCACACTCGATCAACATGGGCTGGATTCTACTAAGTTGCAGTCCTGTGCGACAACTGTTCACTCCCTATTCTCGGCATCCTGTGCCTATCGAAAACCGATGATTTCCTTGACCAAATCGTGAGTTCCCAGTACGAATGAGCATATGTCTGACCTCAAAGCTGCCCAAGACATGATGGCAGTTGCCATGGCCGCCAAGCAAAATGCCGACCCCGAGTTGACCTCGGTAGCCCAACTCCTCAAATCACTAGACCGGGCGTCGAAGAATGTCAGGACCTTTGGCCAAGGCAACAGCGTCTCTCAAAAGTTCTTTGGGCAGTTTTACACAGAACTCACGACACACTTAACCCAATTCAACGCCCTCACCTTCGTGGTCCAACGCGAAGGGCTCTTCTTCAAAGAAGAACTCGTCTACAGTAACGAAACAGGGGGGACGAGTGAAAACTTTGCCTTCAAGCTCTACAGCGATGGCATCAGGGAAATCACCTTCCACCCAGACATTTCTGACGAAGACGTGCTGTTTTTCTTTGACGCCCTGTGGGACACCGTCGGGGCCGCCGGGACAGAAGACGACGATATTGTGACCCGCCTCTGGACGAAAAATCTTCCAACGCTCACGATTGTAACAGCCGACGAAGTCATGAAGATTTCCGAGCTCGACGATGTGCTGACTCCGCAAGGTAACGCGCCACTCGACAGCACATTGCGTGAGATTATTGCTGAAGCCAAGTCGAAAGACGCTAAGGAAACGAACGGGGCGCGACAACAGAAATCACGATTTTCGACCGGCGTGACAGGCTACGAAGTGTCGGAGCTTGAACTGGCCGCCATAGCCAAAGAAATTGCGGCGGAATCCAGCCGCGACAACGTGCTGTACATCCTCGATACATTGACGGCCATCCTCTCCTCCGAGCGATCTCCAGACCTTCTGAACAAGCTGTTCGAGGCTTACGATAGCATGCTTCCATCGCTCACCCAAGGAGGTCATTGGTCGACAATGGAGTACGTGCTGATGCTCCTGTCCGATGCCGGCACGATACGCCAGGATCTCACGGAAGAGCACACGCAGAAAATTCAACGCCTCTTTGAAAAACTTGGCACCGCTGAAATAGTCGACTTGATCGAGAAGTACTTGAATACTGCCGCCACGCCGCACACAGACGGATTGCCGACTATTTTTGTCATGATGAAACCGACCGCTGCCCCTGCGCTCTGCACGCTCCTCGGCAATCTTGAACAGCCGGCGCATCAGACCCTTGTCGTGAACGCATTGATGGAACTGGCGAAAGACACTCCCGATATCGTGGTAAAGCACCTGACGGATCGTCGTCCCACCTTCGTCCGAAACCTCTTGGGCCTCATCACACGATGGAACAATCCACTGCTCGCCGACAACGTGGAAAAAATCTTGCGGTATCCCGATCCGTTGATTCGTCGGGAAGTGATCAGAACACTGGCCGTTCTCAAGCCAAGTGGCACAGCGACGAAACTGATCCCCTTGATGAACGACCCCGACGAAGGCGTGCGCATCGCGGTGCTCAAATCCCTGCTCTCGGGTAACTATTCGGCTCCTTTTTCGAACTGGGAACCCATCGTCAACGCCGACACGTTCGGCGAACGCCCGCCGGCAGAGCGACGGAATATCTTTCATGCCATGCGCGCAACGGCCGGGGATGAAGCGATTCCCTATTGGACCGATCTATTGACCGAATGGGGATGGACCAATCGAAAAAAACGAGAAGACCTGGCCCTCATGGCAGTCGATGCCCTAGGAAAACTTGGCACTCCCGCCTCCCAGGCTGCCCTTGAAACAGGCATGAAGAAGGGCACGACGGCTGTCAAACAAGCCTGCGCCACGACGTTAGCCAGAGTCAGTACACAGTCAAAGACCGCATAGTTTCGATTTTGCGTATAAGGGATATTCCTCATGGCTGAACCATTGCGCGCTCCCAATCCGGCGTTCTCTCCGGCTTCGGCAACACAACCGATTCTGACCCATGAAAAGTCGCTGACCCAAAAGGTCGCCAAGGGTTCGGAAGCCGGCGACATCTACGATCAGCAACTCCTGATGCTGGGAACCCAGTTGGTCACACAGATCAGCATCCTACTCAAAATGTCCAGGCTCCATGGGCGCACGAACGCGGCCCTCGACAGTCCCGTCGAGGGTGCCTTGACCGTGATCAAGACCTTAGCCCACGATGAGCCGATCTCTATTCGACTCCAAAACGACTTTCTTTTCCTTGGGCAGCGACACCTGAAAGTCACCTCGGCGCAAATGCCTATATTTTCTACGGTGATCGACACGTTAAACCATTGGAACATCGGCGGCATCTCGTTCTCACATGAAACGGAATCACGCGACTTTCGGGAATTCGTCTTCCAGCTTACGAGCTTCGATCCCGCGGTGAGCTCCCTTTCAACATTACAAACCGCGCTCGAGCAGAACGGGGTGAAGGGCGTTCAACTCGAAGGACGGCGCGTCCTCCGAGGCAAAGCGACGGCCAAGACTCGCTACGTAAACGCCGCAGTCGCTGTCGGCAAGCTCGTCCAGGATTCCCGTGAGAAAGGCACCATCGGGTTCAAACAAGCCAAACGTGCGATCCAGAGCATCGTCGATCTCATGATGAACGACGAAGCCTCGTTATTGGGGCTGACCACGTTGCGCTGCCATGATCAGTACACACATAACCACTCCGTCAACGTCTCCCTACTCTCGATGGCATTGGGCAACCGAGCCGGCTACCCAAAAGTCGAGCTGGCTGATCTCGGATTGGCGGCACTGTTTCACGACTTAGGGAAAACCAATATCCCCATGGAGGTGCTCAACAAACCCGGCGAGTTCACGGACGATGATTGGAAGATG
>JANNXZ010000414.1:0-2188 GCA_031409835.1 Nitrospirota bacterium | reverse complement strand
GTTCAACGGGATTGTGTCGTCGGCGGTATCGCGTATATCTATACCAAGATCGCAGCGCCCGGCGTCATCGACCATTATAAGAAGGGGGCTGTGGCAATTGGGGAACTGATGGGGCATCAGACCGCTCGTCTACTGGCCATTGAAAATTTGTTCAGGCGGGCGGGGATTCCTTGTCAGCTGGTCGACGATATTCGGCGCAGCAAGTGGGAGAAGATGTGTTGGAATTGTGTCTTCAATCCCTTGACCGTCATGATCGACGACAAAGTGGCTAAGGCGCTCGATCATCCCGAGATGCTAGGAGTGATCCACCAGATCGTGGGTGAAATCATGGCGGTGGCGGCCAGCGCGAAAGTGCCGTTAGCCGCCGACATGGCAGAGAAGGTGGTCCGTTGGACGAGCGAGATACGGGATATCCATACCTCGATGTATGACGATTGGAAGGCTGGCCGGCCGACCGAGATCGATTCTCTGAATGGGTATGTCTCGAAGCTCGGGCGGGGATTTGGCATTCCCACACCACTGAACGACATGCTGACGGCAGTGATCAAGACTATCACCGAGCGGGATCGAACCGGTCCCGGTATCGTGAGGATCGACGGGGCGGTGGTCCAACCTGTTTCGTTCGATCGTGCTGCGATCGCATCGTTGCCCGCAGAACAGCAGCTCGATATCTCGACAGTGATGCCCGGCATGAATGGTAAAGGGATTCATGTGAGTGGTCTGCTCAATATTCCGGCACTAGCCATCGGCGCGGATCATGTGACGGTGCATTCGGCAGACGGAAAGTATTCAGTCTGCCTCACGCTCCAACAGGCGAGAGAGCACGGGGTTCTTGTCTATGAACTCGATGGAGCAGCATTGCCTGAATCGAAAGGTGGACCGTTCCGGTTAGTGACACCAGGTCTCGGAGATCTGTGCGCTAATGTAAAGGGGGTTACGAGGATCGAGGTGACCATCGGAACCAGAACAGATACGCGGCCAACGAATTGCTAGAAACCGGCGAGACAGGCGGGACGAGCGAGACGGGGAAGAGTTCGAGGTTTTCGGAACCTCGAACTTTGGATCGCAAACAGAGGAATGTGCGGCTCGGCTTCGCGTACTATGCCGGTCAGTATACTCAATAGGTAGGCGGCGATGAGCACACCGTCCTCGGTCAGTCGACGTCTCGCAGACTGTCTGCAAGCCCACGCCTGCGGGGACTATGAGGGTGCGCTTGTCCATTTCTTCCCCGCTCTCGACAAGGTCGCCAAACGTCGTCGCCCGAAGGAAAACGTTGGCGTGCGAATTCGCTCTTTCCTGTCAGACGAAGAAGCCCTGATCTCGGCGATTGCAACGGGCAATGTGTTCCGAAACATTCAGGTCAATGGCGTCACGTTCCCAGATGCCATCTACCGATTTGGTCGTACGTCCATCGCTCACGAGGGCGAGTTGGATCGCCGCCTTACGATCTCGAAAGATGGCAGTCTGTCCATCGGCGAGATTTGGACGCTACCGTCGTCATATATAACGGCGCTCTGCATAGCAGTAATGGTCGCTCCTGAGTGCGCCGATGAAAAGATTGAAGGTGATGCAACGATCACCCTCTTTGGCTCAATCTGGCGTCTCAACGAACTGTGGGGTGCGCATGAGCGACTAAAGGGAAGCATAGCCACAGCGTTTCGCGACTCCAACCTCTTTGCCAAGTGAGAACGCCGCCTAACCCCTCGCTCAACCGGAGGGCCAACGGTGTTCCGCCGTTGCCTCCCGGTTGCTGGAACGTTGGGCGACAAAAAGAGGGGGCGTCCCGTTAGGCACGCCCCCTGATCTTCGAGCAGTCAGCAGACTGAGCCGGTTACTTCAAGGCGTCAATGCCGGCGCCGAAGTTAATGTGAAAGGCTGCGCCATTCATCACCAGAGCCGGGACCGACTTGACACCGGCTGCTTCGGCTTCTTTCACACGTGCATCGGGGACACTTTGGGGGTCAGGCTTGAGTATTGACTTATTGGCGCGAGGGTTTCTGGTTAAAGAACGTCGCGACGGCTTCTCCGAAAGTAGCAGCCAGCCGAGCACGTTTCATTCGATTGCGACGCCTGTGATGGCCAGCCAGATTCCAATCGTATCTATCTAATTTCCTTTCACTCGTCCGGACTGTAGAGAGGCGGCCAGCTTTATCCTCGCACGCCACCTCCTGCTCTCATCTATCGCCGT
>JANNXZ010000413.1:0-10760 GCA_031409835.1 Nitrospirota bacterium | reverse complement strand
AACGGCGATGAGCAGAAACAGAAGCGACCAATCCGCTTTGAGCCCGCCGAGCCCTTCGACAAAGACACGCATGAATGCAGCGAAGCTGGCAGCTTTTGCGGCGACCGCCATGAAGGCCGTGACGGAGGTCGGGGCGCCCTGATAGACATCGGGCGTCCACATATGAAACGGCACCGCGGCAAGCTTGAAGCAGAAGCCGACGGCAATCAGAATCGTGGCGATCAGCACGAGAGGATCGTCCGTCCCGCGAGTGCCGATGGCGCCCGCGATCGATGCCAGCTTGGTGCTGCCGGCCACGCCATAAAGTAGCGAGATGCCGTACAGCAGAATCCCCGATGAGAAAGCGCCCAGAACGAAATATTTGGCTGCCGCCTCCAACGAACGAGGCTTAGACCGGTTGAGCCCGGTCATGACATAGAGCGAGAGGGACATGAGTTCGGTGCCAAGATAAATCGTCAGCAAGTCGGCGCCGGAGACCATGACCAGCATGCCGGAGAGGGCGAGGAGGATAAATCCATAGTACTCACCGAGCTGTATGCGCTCCGCTTTCAGATAGGGCATCGACATGAAAATGGTCAGGACGGCCACGCCATAGAGGAGAATTTTCCAAAATCTCGCATAGGCATCGATCACCACCAGATCGCTAAATGCGGACACCCGGATGTTCAGTTCGTTAATCTGCCAGCCGGTGATCCCGAGACAGAGGGCGAGGGCGCCCACGCTCAGCCACGCCAAGAGGTCTTGCCGTGAAGCGGGGGTGATGGGGTCTAATGAGATGACGAGACAGGCGGTGACGACGATAATAAGTTCGGGAAGCAGGGCCAAGAGGTCAGCGCCGTACAGACTCATCGCGATGGGCCTTGAGTCATCTGTTGCTCCCCGCTCTCCACCAGCAATGGCGCGGTCTCTCCGGCAGAGGGGTGGGCGGTCGGCGCCACCTTCTCTCGCGACATGGAGGCAATGGTATTGGTTACGCTCTGGTGCATTCGACTCATGAACGGATTGGGATAGAGCCCGATCCAAAATATCAACAGTGCCAGCGGCACCAGCATGGCGAGCTCCCGTTGGTTAAGGTCCTTGAGTTTCGAGAGATGGTGCGGGGATGGAACCCCGAAGACCACTCGCTGGATCATCCAGAGAATATACGCGGCGGCGAGAATGACGCCCAACGACGCAAAGGCGGTCGCGACCTTGCTCCAGAGAAACGTACCGACGAGCACGAGGAATTCTCCGACAAAACTATTGGTGCCAGGGAGACCGAGCGAGGACAAGGCGAAAATCATCAATAGAACCGCATACTGCGGCATTGGCGAGGCCAATCCAACATTGTCGGCGATCAACCGACTATGGGTGCGCTCATAGATGATGCCGACGCAGAGGAACAGCCCGCCGGTCGTAATCCCATGGTTGACCATTTGAAGGACGGCTCCTTCGATGCCCTGTTGGTTCAAGACAAACAGGCCAAGGGTCACGAACCCCATGTGACTCACGCTCGAATAGGCGATCAGTTTCTTGAGATCGACTTGGGCCAGCGCCATATAGGCGCCGTAAATGATCGCAATGATGGAGAGCGCGACCATCATGGGCGTAAAGAAGCGGCTGGCGTCAGGCAGCATCGGCAGACTGAATCGCAGAAATCCATAGGCGCCCATTTTCAGAAGGATGCTGGCGAGGATGACACTGCCGGCGGTCGGGGCCTCGACGTGGGCATCTGGAAGCCACGTGTGAAACGGAAACATGGGAACCTTCACGGCGAAGGCGGCGAAGAATGCCAGAAAGAGCCATGTTTGCAACGACGCCGGGTAGGTGCCCTGGCTTAAGGCGAGGATGTCGAAGGTGTGCCCTCCGTAATAGTACAGAACGAAAATGGCCACAAGCAGGAGCACGCTCCCTGCGAGGGTGTACAGAAAGAACTTGATCGCCGCATAGAGCCGGTTGGGTCCTCCCCAGACGCCGATGAGGAGGTACATCGGAATCAGCATGGCCTCCCAAAACACATAGAACAGAATGAAATCCAACGCAACAAATACCCCCACCATGGCCGTTTCCATCACCAGCAACACGGCCATGAAGCCCCGAATACTTGTGGTGATCGAATTCCAGGATGCCAAGACGCAGAGGGGCATGATCCCGGCGGTCATCAAGACCAGCGGCAGACTGATTCCGTCGAGACCCAGACTGTAGTAAATGGGAGGGACCGTGATCCAGGCGACATGTTCGGTGAACTGCATCTGACTGGCCTGTGGATCGAAGAGCCACCAGAGCGGGAGCGCGACAAACAGGTCGGCCAGGGTTGCGGCCAACGCAATCCATCGAGCGGCTGACTCTGTCACAAAATACATCGCGACAGCACCCGCAAGGGGCAGCACGAGAAGCAGTGAGAGCCAGGGAAATGAGCTGGTCATCGGTCGATCGTCAATGGACAATTGGCATTGGCAAGAGAACAGCTGTTCGTGGTTCTCCTTGACCAGTGACCGTTGACCATTGACGCTCCTTATAAGAAGAAGAACATCGTAACAAGGACCACAGTCCCAAGCGCCATGCCGAGCGCATAATGTTGCGCCTGCCCGCTTTGCGTAAGCCTCAAGAGCCAGCCTCCCCAAGCGATCGCGCGGGCCACGCCGTTCACCGCGCCATCGACCACGTTCACATCCACGCGCTTCCACAGCTCGGTTGCGGCAAAAAAGGTGGGGCGGACGATCGTTCGATCGTAGGCTTCATCGACATACCATTTATTCAGCGAGGCCCGATACAGCGACTGCCACTGTTGCGCGAATCGATCCGGCAGCGACGGATTGAGCACATAGACATAATAGGCGGCAGCGATTCCGAGCAATCCCATGCCCGTGGCCACGACCATGATGCCAACGGCAGCTCCTCCCTCGTGAGCTGTGCCGCCTGCGTGTGTCTCGAACATCGGTCCAAGAAATTCCGGAATGCCCAGATAGCCTGTGACAATGCTGAGCACGGCCAGGACTATCAGCGGTATGGTCATAGCTTTCGACGGTTCATGTATGTGGCCTGCATGGTGAGGATCGACATGCGAGGGGCCCCAAAACGTGACGAAGACCAGCCGGAAACTATAGAACGCCGTTATTAACGCCGTCACGAGGCCGAGCACGGTCAGGAATTGGCCGAGGGGTCCGGCCGACCAGGCCGAGATCAGCAGATCGTCCTTGCTGAAGAATCCAGACGTCAGGGGGAATCCTGCAAGCGCGAGCGAACCCACGACGAACGTCCAATAGGTGACCGGCAATTTATCTTTCAACCCGCCCATGCGACGCATGTCCTGTTCATGATGCAGGGCGATGATGACAGATCCACAACCGAGAAAGAGGAGGGCTTTGAATGCGCCATGGGTCAAGAGATGGTACATGCCTGACGCATAGGCACCGAGACCGCAAGCCATGATCATGTAGCCGAGCTGGCTAACGGTCGAATAGGCCACGACTCGCTTGATGTCGGTCTGGGTCAAGGCGATGGTCGCTCCGACGACCATGGTGATCCCACCGGTGATCGCCACGACCGTCATGGCAGTAGGAGACAGGTTATAGAGCGGCGCCAATCGCGCGACCAAGAACACGCCCGCCGTGACCATCGTCGCAGCATGAATGAGCGCCGAAATGGGGGTGGGGCCTTCCATCGCATCCGGCAACCAGACGTGGAGCGGCACTTGGGCCGATTTACCGACTGCGCCGGTGAACAACAAGATACAGATGAGCGTCAGCACCGAGACGTCCCAGGTTCCTCCAAACGGACCGAGGACATTCATGACCTCCCCAACCGACTCGTGCGCACGGGGGAAAATTTCCTGATAGTCGAACGATCCGAAGCTATACCAGACCAACAGGAGTCCGAGCATGAAGCCGAAGTCGCCGACGCGGTTGACGATGAAGGCCTTCGTGGCCGCGGCGCAGGCAGCCGGGCGGTCGTACCAGTGGCCAATGAGCAAATAGGAACAGAGGCCGACGGCTTCCCAGAAGATGAAAAGTTGAAGCAGGTTGTCGGCCATGACCAACATCAGCATCGAGAAGGTAAAGAGCGCGATGTAGCTGAAGAAACGGGCATAGCCAGGATCTCCACGCATGTATCCGATGGTGTAGATGTGGACGAGCGAACTCACAGTCGTGACGAGCATCAGCATGACGGCGGTGAGCCGGTCGATGGAGAAGCCGATGTGAATATCGAGCGTGCCTGAGGTCAGCCAAGTGTAAATGGGGAAGCTCGTCTGGTGGCCGCCGGCCACATCGAAGAAGACCAAGAGCGAGAGCAGCCACGATACGACGACAGCCGGGACTGCGACGAGATGGGCGTAGTCCTTGATCCAATGGCCGAAAAGCCCGAGGATCAGGAACGAAATCAACGGAAGGAGTGGAATGAATTCGTAGGTCATCGAAATAGTGTTGAGTAAACCGCCCGCAATACATTCCGCGCATTGAACATTGAACATGTACCATTCAACATTGTGTCCAGACCTACCATTTCAGCAACTGAAATTCGTCGACGTTGATCGCGGACTTGGCGCGATACAAGGCAATGATGATGGCCAACCCGACCGCAACCTCTGCTGCGGCAACCGTGAGGGCAAAGAAGACGAAGACTTGCCCTGCGACATCGTGGAAGTACTGCGAGAAGGCGACGAAGTTGATATTCGTCGCGTTCAACATCAATTCGACCGACAGCAAGATGATGATAATGTTCCGGCGAAGGAGGACGCCGACGACTCCGGTCAGGAATACGATGCCGCTCAGCACGAGATAGTAGGACAGGGGAATGGTCATGGCTTAGTGTGGAATGTGGAATGTGGACTTGGCGTCATGATCAATAGATAATTCACAATTCATCATTCACAATTTACAATTGCGGCGCATCGCCGCCGATGTCTTTTTTAGCCAGGACGATCGCGCCGATCATCGCCACGAGTAGAATCAAGGACGCCACCTCGAAGGGAAACAAATAGGTGGAATAGAGCACGTCACCGATCGCCCCGGAATTACTGATTCCCCCGACAGTCGTCTCTGTACCGGTTGCCACGACAGGGGCTGTCCAGCCCTTCATCACCGTCAGGATGACAGCCTCGATGGCCAGCGTAACTCCCACCGCTGCAGCCATGGGCCATTGCCGATGGTACCGGTCATCCTGTCTCAGGTTCAGCAACATCACAACGAAGAGGTAGAGGACTAAGATCGCGCCGGCATAGACGATGATTTGAACGGCTGCAAGGAATTCTGCGTGGAGCGTGACGTAGAGCCCCGCCACGTGAAAAAACATGACCAACAGCGCCAACGCGCTGTAGATGGGTTTGCGCACCGCGACGACGAGCACCGATGCAGCAGCGATCACGGATGCAAAATAGAAAAAGAACACCTGTTCCATCACACGTCTTCCTCTATCGCCTCGTTACGAACGGCAAGGCCGGACAGGCTCCTACCAGGATGCCGCACAGTCTGCCGGCCCAACAGACCGTCGCATGTGAAACACGGGCGATTCAGCTGGGTTTTTGCGGCAGGTGCTTGAACGCAACGTTGAAGAACGCCACATTCGGGTGTTGGAGCTCCAACTGCTTCTCACGAACCGGGAACGACCGGTCGCCGATGGCGAGCAATTGTCCCTTGTTGAGATTCAGTTGCCGCTTGTCGTACACCGACCACTCGAATTCGCGCGTCATGCCGAGGGCATCCACCGGACAGGCATCGACACACAACCCGCAAAACAGGCAGCGGGTCATGTCCATGTAATACTCTTTCGCGTAGCGCTTCGTCGGCTCGTCCGGCACTTCCGCGCTGACCACGCGAATCACCCGCGAGGGGCAGGCAGCTTCGCACAGATCGCAGCCAACACATTTTTCCGTCCCGTCGTCGTACCGCAACAACGCCAGCATCCCGCGATAGTTGTCCGGCAGCGTCCGCTTTTCGTGCGGGTACTGCAGGGTGACCGGTTTGTAGTGCAACATGTGCGACATCGTCACCTTCATCCCGACAAGGATGTCGTAGAAGGTGATGGTCTTGATCCAAGCGTTGAACGTCATTGTTGCCAAGCCCTCAGCGACCAGGTTTCAGCAGTCAGCTTCACCGAGACCCACATCCAATGCTGGCAGCTGATAGCTTTTTGCTTCATCGCGGAAAGAAGTACAGGGTAATGGCCGTGACGATGATGTTGGCCAGCGCGATCGGCAACATGACCTTCCAGCCGAACCGCATCAATTGATCGTAGCGCAATCTGGGCAACGTCGCGCGTATCCAGATAAACATGAAGAGGAAAAAGTAGACTTTCGCCGCAAACCAGGCGATGTGTTCCACCCAAGCCAGCTGTTCCAGACCGATATACTCCAAGATCGTGCCAGGATAGGGGGCGTTCCAGCCACCCAGGAACAGCGCGGCGGCAACGCAGGACACAAGAGTCATGTTGGCGTATTCCGCGCTGACGAAAAAGGCGAACCGCATGCCGCTATATTCCGTAAAGAACCCGGCCACGAGTTCGCTTTCAGCCTCCGGCAGATCGAATGGGATACGATTGGTCTCAGCCACGGCAGAAATGATGAAGACGACAAAGGCGAAGATTTGGGTATGAATAGGAAAGAATCCGTCGGGGCGTCCTCCCCAGATGAACCAATGCCAGAAGCCGCCTGACTGAGCTTCCGTAATCTCTACGAGGCTCAGGGTTCCCGCCAACAACAGCACGCCGACGATAGCCAGTCCGACGTTCAGTTCGTAGCTGATGACCTGGGCCGCGGCGCGCAAGCCTCCCAACAGTGAGTATTTGCTGTTGGATGCCCAGCCTCCCAGGATAATGCCGTAGGCGCCGATCGAGGCAATCGCCAGGATGTACAAGATCCCGATATTGATGTCGGCGACGACGAAGGGTTTGATCGTCATCCCATAGATGTCCCAAGTCATGTTCGGGCCGAAGGGGATGACGGCGAACCCGATCATGGAGACGACCATGGTCAACATCGGCGCCAAGGCGAACATCGCCTTGTTCGCGCCGGCCGGCACGATGTCCTCTTTGAAAAACAGTTTAATGCCGTCGGCGACCGGTTGAAGGAGTCCATAGGGGCCGACTTCCATCGGACCCATGCGATCCTGCATCCAGCCGAGCACCTTCCGCTCGAAATAGGTCATGGTCGCGACCGTGATCATCACGATGCTCATCTCCGCCAATATCTGGGCAAACGAAACCGCAAGTCGCAAGCCTAGCTCAGTCACGACAACACTCCCGGATAACAAGTGAAAGACACCATTGCTTCTCGTCCACTCACGTCGTTTTCATCACTGACACGAACGCCGTCCGATAGGATGGAACCTTCGTGTCCGGATCGATGACACAGTCAAAGAGTTGCAGGGCTTCCTGCGCAAAATGATCGGGGAGCCAAGCCAAACCCTCCGGCACGCGATCGAACACTTTCGCCGTGGTCGTAAACTCGCCCCGGCTGTTCGAGAGACGGACTCGATCCCCCGCACTGAGGCCGTATCGGGCTGCGTCCAGAGGATTCATCTGCACGGACCCGCTCGATTCGATCTGCAACAGTCCCTTCGAATAGGTCGACAACTTCCCTGAATGGAATAGGCTCTGGACCAGCCCCAGCTCGACCGTTCCTTCCGGACGCACGGCTCGCGCGGGCAGAGTATACCGATTCGCAAGGTTCCGGCGATATCCCTCGTTCACGTATCGGTTGATGGCGGCAGGATCCACAGCGGGAGGGATCGGCGTGGGGCCGAGCGATCCGTAACCGGGAATCACCGCTCGAATCTCTTTGAGGATCTCCTTGGCATCGCCATATTCCAATGGTGCACCCATGAAGACCGAGAAGGCCGACAAAATTTCCCAATCGGGGCGGCTGTCCCCCACCGGATCGATCGCGGGCCGAACGGCCTGGACGTGACCCTCGGTATTGGTGAAGGTTCCCGCTTTCTCCATGGCGGATGCGGCCGGGAGCACCACATGGGCGAGCGAAGCCGTTTCTGTGAGAAATAGCTCCTGGCACACAAGGAGATCGAGTTTGCCCAGCGCTTCTTTGACCCCGGTCTGTGGCGGAAGACTCCCGACAGGATTTTCTCCGACGTCGAAGAGGCCCTTGATGATGCCGGCTTTCGCGCGGTCGATCATTTCGATAAGTGTGGCCCCTTCCGCCAATGGAAGGTCCTCTTTCCAGGCACGAGTGATCTGCGCGCGCGCGTCCTGATCGGTGAGGTCGAGCGCGCCCGGCAGCAGTGCCGCGACCGCCCCCATTTCCACCGCCCCTTGATCGTTATTCTCTTCCGCCAAGGGAGCAAAGCCGCAGCCCCGTGCGGTCAACCTCCCGGTCAAGAGGAGCAGATCCAGGAGATTGAGACAGATGCCGTAGCCGCCTTGGCAGCGCAACAGAGTCTGGCCGGCAAGCACGACAACACGGCGTCCTCTGCCCAATGAGGCGGCCATCTGGACGAACGATTCGCGCGACACCCCGGTATTCAGGACCAAATCGTCCCAGGTCAGTAGATGGACTGCTTGAGAGACAGCCGCGACATAGTCCGGCATCCGTTGCTGAGTTGTACTGTCGACATGGTTGTCCTCGACGATCGCCTTCAGCAGGCCTAGGACCGCAGCGCCGAACTGAGACGGCGCCACACAGACATGGTGCTGCGACAGGTTGGAAATGTTGCTGATCGTGCCGACTGCGGGTTGGATCGCCTCAATCGTCAACAATGTCGCCTCGTATTTCTTGACGGCTTCTTTGACTTTCAATCCGGTAATCGGATTGGCCTCGGTGATATTGGTGCCAACCAGGAGGAGCACGTCCGCTTGTACAATGTCCTCAAACGTCACAGCCCAGCGATGCGTGCCTTGCACGGATCGCATGGCCTGCACCCCGTTGACATGGCCGTACCGGGCGCTGCTGTCGAGATTATTGGTCCCGATCGTGAGGCGCATGAACTTCTGAAACAGATAGAGCTCTTCGTTGGTGCAGCGGCCAGAGATCAGCCCACCGAAGGCCTGCGGGCCATGCGCGAACTTGAGCTGGTTGGTCTGTTCGGCGACAAACACTAATGCCTCTTCCCACGTGGCTTCCACCAGCACGCCGTTCCGCCTGATCAGCGGCTGGGTCACTCGGCTGGGATGGCTCGCCGCGCGAAATCCAAAAAACCCTCGCGCGCAGAGATCCCCGCTGTTCCGACCGGCGCCCTGAGCGCTATTCACCTCGATCAACTCCTGGTCCTTGGTTTGAACCGTGATCTGGCAGCCGTCCCCGCAAAACATGCAGACTGTATCGGCTCGTTTAAGCATCCAGGGCCGGTATTCGTACATCGAGAGGCGGCTGGTGATGGCGCCGACCGGGCAAATCTGCACGCAGCCGCCGCAGAATTCACAGTCCAAGGGATGGTCGCCGAAGGATTTGATCTCGGTCATCGTGCCTCGCCCAATTGGGGCGAGGGCCTTGACGTCCATGACCTCGTCGCAGTAGCGAACGCAGCGCAAACATTGCACGCAACGGTTCATCTGCGTTTCGATCAGGGGACTGAAATACTCTTTCTGGAAAATGCGCTTGGTTTCCGCAAACCGGCTGGTCGCGGTGTATTCATGGGAAAAATCCTGGAGGTCGCACTTCCCGCCCTGATCGCAAACCGGACAGTCCAACGGATGGTTGGCCAGAATGAATTCGAGCACCGACTTGTGGGCGTTGTGAACGACCGTCGTGGCAGTTCGAACAGCCATGCCTTCGGTCGCCACGGTGCTGCAAGAGGTCTGGAGTTTCGGCATTCTTTCGACTTCAACCAAGCACATGCGGCAGTTCGCGTCCGGCTTGAGTTTCGGATGGTAGCAGAAGTGTGGAACCATCACGCCGACCATGCGAGCGGCTTCGATCACCAGCGTGCCTTTCGGCACCGAGATGGAAATACCGTCGATTGTCAAGCGGACAGTCTCTGTGGTGATATTACGCATAGTTCGTCTTCAGGTCGGAACGTCATAAAGTCTTCAAGTCGAAAGTCCGAGGCCATAGACTTTTCGACGTGACGACTTTATGACGTTCGACCATTTTCAATGCCTCACTGCAACCGGCTCCAGCTTAATCAGGTTTGCGGCCTCCGTTTCCTGAATCAGCGTGACGTATTCAGACCGCCAATGTTTGAGCGTACTCATAATCGGCGCCACTGACGCATCGCCGAACGCGCAGACCGTTCGGCCTTCAATGTTCTTGCATAGATGGACCAAGGTTTCAAGATCCTCCATCTGCCCACGCTTCGCGACGATTCGGCGCATGGTTTGTACCAGCCAGGAGCTTCCCTCGCGGCAGGGACTGCACTTGCCGCAGGACTCATGATAGAAAAACTCCATGAGCCGAAGCGCGGCCCACACCATGTCCGTCCCCTCTTCCATCACCGTCACTCCGCCGGAGCCGAGCATGGAGCCGGCTGCGGCAACCGATTCAAAATCGAGCTTGACGTCGAGGTGAGTCGGTGTGAGGAACGGAGCTGACGCCCCTCCGGGGATGAAAGCCTTGATCGGTTTGTCGGAACGCATGCCTCCGGCTTGCTCGTAGATCAATTCGCGGAAAGTGATCCCCATCGGCACTTCGTAGTTCCCCGGCTGCTGTACATGGCCGCTGACGCAGAACACTCTGGTGCCGGTGCTCTTCGGTGGGGACCCGATCGACGCGAACCATTCGGGGCCCCGGTCGACGATGTGAGGAAGGTTGGCCAGGGTCTCGATGTTGTTCACCACGGTCGGTTTGTTGTAGAGCCCGTTTGTCGCCGGAAAGGGGGGCTTGAAGCGCGGCAAGC
>JANNXZ010000412.1:0-2600 GCA_031409835.1 Nitrospirota bacterium | reverse complement strand
CAATGGGAATAGGCTCAACGCACACACGAGTGCAACTCCCACCTTCACCAGAGCAGAGGGAACAGAACATGCCCGATTTAATTTCTTCATCATACTAGTCGCGAGGGGAGTGGCCAAGGCTGCCCTTTACTGCGCGCATCGAACGAGCACAGTTTCATCGTGCGCGTTCTGCGAGCAAGAAGGGCACCTGGCCGCCCCTCCCCATCCTTCTGAGAGCGCGCGTTCCGCGAGCAGGAGGACGACCAGGCCACCTCCCCATTCTGCTTCAGATCGCCGAGGAAGGGGTGCCGCGGGAGGCGCAGGAGCGAGGGGCCGCACGCTTCCTCTTTTCTAATTGCGGAGGTTCAGATGGGACGGACGATCTCAACCGCTACATCGCTCTCAATTCTTCCAACCGGCGAAACCTTCCCTTCTTTCTCCTTGCGCACAATCCGCTCGATCTGCACGATGGCGCCGCGATGCCAGCTATCGAGAGCCGCATTTTGAGGAGAGGCCTTCCGATCCAGACGTCCGACTTCAGGCCGCCCTGTTTCATTGCAGAGCCAGGCCCGCTTCTCCCCCTTCAATTCTCGTAGTTCGCTCACGACCCGGAACGTCTGCGGGCTTCTCGTCACAATCGTCCGACCATCCGTGCGCAACAGTAGATAGGAAAATTTCAGCGCGTCTTTAATGAACCCCACCTCCCGATCGAGCGCAGCAATCGCAGGAGGCGTGTGCCATGGCCGCTCCTCATGACACCAATCGTCAGGATGGTCTAAGGCCGGACAGGCTTTCTCGTGCAGGCAGGGACTATAGACCGTGCATAGGCCCTGTTTAAGTAGGTGATCGCGCATCAGATGCAAGGCACGCGCTATCTGCCGTAAAGCCGGCTCGACGATCATAATGGTGCCGTGCGGTGCGAGAAACGGCAAGAGCTGCGCGACAACCGCAGCCCGCTCTACTGGAGGATCGCCCGCTGTCGGAAATAATTCATTGAGGCAGTTCGCGATAATAATCAGGTCGTAGGGCCCGCCTCGTACAATCTGCTTACCAAGATCACCTTTGAGCGGATGTTCTAGATTACCCTCGATACAGCGGAGACCTGCGTTGGGTATTCCAACCTCGTTGCTGTAGGCCTCCCACAATTTCTTCGCGTCCTGCAAAGAATCCTGGGACGAGTCGGCAGCCAGGACCGATACAGATTTCGCCTGATCCGGACTGCGATGCCACAGCCAATCCAGCAGGGCTAATGATCCAGTCCCTGGGCCACAACCGAGATCAAGCACTGCCATCGGTCGGTCTGGTGTTTCATGACTACTGTCGTTCGGCAGCTCATCCAGTAGGACTTGGACTTTGGAAAGGTTCACAGGGAGAAAATACGATAGATAGGCGGCAGCATGTGCAGGATCATCCAGATAACGGGGAGGCAATGATGGGCGTGCAGTCGTGAATAAACGTGAAAGATTCAGGACCGCCTGGGCCAGAACGTTACCACGCAGTTCATTTTCTGGCGATACCCTTGCCAGAACCTTTAAAATTTCCGGTGACAGGCCAGCCGGCTTCTTCTCGTTGAAGGGTTGCATGGGCATAGTGTAAGCTGATGTGGATTAGGAGGACAACCATGACAGACGCAATTCTATTGGCCTACAAAGATGTGGAACGCTCGATGGAACAATTCACCCTGCTTCTACAAAGCCACGTGGACACAATGGGTGCCGACCCATCCCACAACACCGATCAAGTTTTCCGTTTGTCCCAAGGCACCAAAGCGATGAGGGATAGCGCGATGATCTATCTCTCTTATGCCAAGTACGTCTCCTATGGCATGCCGGAAAGTGAAGACATGGTGCAAGACGAACTGCAAGGATAGCCTTCAGCTGTCAGCGATCAGGGTCAGCTCTTCACTGCTGAATGCTGATAGCTGACAGCCGGACAAAACAAAAGAGCCCGATCCTGAAAAGGATCGGGCTCTTTGTTTTAGCCTCGCGGCTTCGTCAGATGCTGCGCATGAAATGGGCTACATCATCCTGATTGACGGCACCACCCATAATCGAAGACTGGGCGACATTACTCGACTTCTTCCCGGTCAGACCTGACTCAACTTCGTCCACAATCAACTCCACCGGCATTGACTGACCACCGTACACACGTGGCCCACCGATGATTTTGGCGTTAGAGTACCCGTAAATCGCGGTAGCCACTTCTTTGGCCAGCCATCCTGGATAGTTGAACTCCGGAACGACAATGAGCTTCGTCTTTCCACAGAGTTCCCGTAACTCTTTCGTCGGGAACGGACGGAGCGACCGGACCTTGATCAAGCCAATCTTAATACCCTTTTCCGCGCAAATACGAACGGCTTCCCGTGACTGGGCCGCAGCGCTGCCTGAAGCAATAATCACCGCCTCAGCATCGTCCACATTCTCAGCCGTGAGCAACCCGCCCATATACTGATTGATGTACTTGCGTGACCGTTCGACTGCCGCCCACACTTCCTGTTGCCAGACTGCATGGATGTTGTAGGCCATGAAGTTCGACTTCTGAACCGGAGCGTCACGCGATAAGCGAGCGGGAGGATTCTCCGCATCGAGTACCGGCACCGCGCCACGCCAGGCTTCACGACC
>JANNXZ010000411.1:0-1781 GCA_031409835.1 Nitrospirota bacterium | reverse complement strand
GCCCGATCGCTCTGCCACCGTGGTGTGCCGCAGCTCCTCGATGATGTCGTCCACGGATTTTGCCGTCGATTTGATCGGCGTCGTGCAGGGCGCGCAACCGAGGCTGCGATAGCGAGTCCCCTCCCCCTTGTCGAGATAGAGATCGATGAAGGGAATGTTCTCGAACTTGATGTATTCCCAAATATTGATTTCTGTCCAATCCAGCAGCGGATGGATACGGATATGTGTTCCCGGAGGAAACGTCGTCTTGAATTGATCCCAGAGCTCCGGCGGCTGATCACGGAAATCCCAATCACCATGTTTGTCACGGGGTGAGAAGTAGCGCTCCTTGGCTCTCGTCCCTTCCTCGTCTGCGCGTACACCGAGGATGATGCCTGTATAGCCCTTTTGCTCGATCAATTGCTTCAGCCCGTTGGTTTTCAAGGCCGTACAGCATGTGACGCGGCCCAACGTATGATTCATCCCGGCCGCGAGCGCTTCCTTGTTTTGCCCCACGACCAGCTTGAGGCCCCACTCACGGGCGACTCGATCTCGATATTCGATCATGGCGGGAATTTTGTAACTCGTGTCGACGTGCAGGAGGGGGAATGGAACATGGCCGAAAAAGGCTTTTCTAGCCAACCACAGCAGCACGGTCGAATCTTTCCCCATCGACCACAGCATGGCCAGGTTGCCAAAATGCTTATAGGCTTCGCGGAGAATATAGACGCTCTGGTCTTCTAATTGACGAAGGTGTTGCACGGACTCGATCCTCTCGTATAGTCAATGTATGCGGCCTGTCACACCGATACCCACCGGCTCTTGAGTCAACTCCTCCAACTTTTTGGCCGCCGCCCCCTCTTCAAGCGCTCGACGCGCTAGTGGAACGCATGATGCCCATGTCGCCCCTTTGCCTGCGGCGTACAGAATCAACGCCGCGTTCATCAAGACCCAGTTGCAAGATCCACCAGGCACTTGATTGTGGAGAATCCGGCGGAGCAGATCCGCTTCCTTCTCTCGCTGGTTCGATGGGAATCCAGCCATGTCTCGTGGCGTACCCAACGGTAGGCCGACATCTTTCGACGCGAACGAAAGCGGAGTAATCCGTTCATCGCGCAATTCCAGCACCCTGGTGAGGCCGGCAATCGAGAGCTCCGGGTCGCCTTCAACGCCACTGACCACTAGAGCCCGCGGCGAAGCCAGCATCCGCAATACTTCAGCGGTCTTTTCAAAATGGGGAGGATGAGACAGGCCGACGACCTGTGATAAGGCGCGAGCCGGGTTCAGGAGCCTTGCAATCGGGTGAAAGATATTCCGCGCTCCCAGCTCCTGGCGCATCTCTAGAAAGCGATAGACCGGAGGGTGGTAGAGGGCAATATCGAGATAGGCGAATCCGTGCCGCGTCACGGCCTCTGCCGCCGTTTTCGGTTCCATTTCGACCGGCAGGCCCAAAGCCTTGAGCACACCGGCATTCCCCGCTCGGCCTGGAATGCCGTCATACCCATGCATCAAGACCGACGCGCCTGCCGATGCAGCCACAATGGCGGCGGCGGCAAGGGCATGGAAGGTGTCCTGCTTCCCTGCGTAGCTCGGCAAATCTACGACGCCAAGTTCTCGTGGGATGGGCACGGGCGGCACATAAGAACGGGCGGTCGCAGTCATCGAAGCCAGTTCTGTGACGGACTCCATCTTGATCCGCATGGCCATGAGAAAGGCTCCCACCTGCGCCGGCGTGGCCTCTCCTTCAATGAGCGCCTTCATCGCCTGCTTCGATTCGTCCCAGGTGAGATCCTTGGCAGCTC
>JANNXZ010000410.1:0-14701 GCA_031409835.1 Nitrospirota bacterium | reverse complement strand
GCGGCGGCGCCTGCGATTTGCATGGGATAGCCGACTCGTTCTCCCGTCTGTACGAGGGCGGCCAGATCTTTTGGAAAGCACGACCCACCGAACCCCGGTCCTGCGTGGAGAAACTTCGATCCAATCCGGTTGTCGAGCCCCATCCCTTTTGCCACCATCTGCACGTTGGCACCCACCCGCTCACAGACAGTCGCGATTTCGTTGATGAACGAAATTTTGGTGGCGAGGAATGCGTTGGAGGCGTACTTGATCATTTCGGCAGTCGGGATGTCGGTCACGACGAACGGAGTTTCAATGAGATACAGCGGACGATAGAGATCTTTCATGATCGCCACAGCCTGTTCGCTGTCTGCGCCGATGACAACCCGGTTCGGTCGCAAGAAGTCTTCGATGGCGGACCCTTCACGAAGAAACTCCGGGTTAGAAACAATGTCGAACCGGAATTTTCCCGATTGATTGGCGTTGATCACTTCACGCAACTTTTCCCCTGTTCCCACCGGGACGGTCGACTTGGTGACAATGACCTTATACCCAGTCATCGTTTTGGCGATGCCGCGGCCGACTTCTTCTACGTATGAGAGATCGGCAGACCCGTCAGGCTTCGGTGGGGTTCCAACCGCGATGAAGATGACCAGGGCCTTGTCGACGGCTTTAGCGATGTCGGTGGTAAAGCTGATCCTATTCTCTCTGATTCCTTTGGCGACAAGTTCCGTGATCCCTGGCTCGTAGAACGGCACATCGCCTTTCTCAAGCCTGGCGATTCGCTTAGCGTCGGTATCCATGCAGGTCACGTTGACCCCGAATTCCGAAAAGCAGGCGCCTGTGACCAACCCGACATAGCCAGTTCCGATCACACTGATATGCATGGGCCGCGATCCTCCTATAACGAGCCAAGAACGACTTTGCCGAGTATAGCAACGGTATCGGGAGTCAGCAACAAAGTTATGGAAAGTTAAAGAAGTTTATTTTCACCGGGAGGAACCGCTCGTTGACAGGTGCGCAAGGGCTGGGTACTATTTGCTCCCTCCATCGGACGGATTCTGTCGTATGGCGATTCAGAGCACACCTCTTCAGCGGCCTCTCGCCGTGATGATGCGCCGGACCTTGCGCACGATCAGTCCAGACACAACGTTGTTGGAGGCGGCCAAGCTGATGCGTGATACGAAGGTCGGCGCCGTGTTGGTGCAGGAGGCTGGTCGCTACAGTGGCATCGTCAGCGAATCGGACTTGGTTCGCAAAGGAATGGCCGACTCGTGCCCGGCGCAAGAGACGTCGGTTCGTGCTGTCATGAGCAGTCCGCTGCTGTCGATTGAGATTACAAGCTCGGCCCACGAGGCGAGCGATAAGATGGCGGAACATGGGATTCGGCATCTGGCAATCTCGGAGGAGGGGCAGATCGTCGGGATGATCTCCGTCCGAGACCTCTTACGCTATTTCAAAAACTGGGGTGGTTTGTGACTCTGTGGGCTCGTGAGGCAGTACCAGATCGTCTCCCTACTCTGTGTCATGTTTTCGCATGGGTTTCGTGAACCGGCCAGCTCATATCCCACAATGGTTTCTGCTGATCACGGCGCTGGCGACCGGTGCAGTGGTGATGGCGCTCGAGATTGTGGGAAGCCGGCTCTTGGCTCCTGTCTTTGGAAACTCCCTGTTCGTCTGGGGCGCATTGATCGGAGTGATTCTTGCGGCCATGAGCAGCGGGTATGCCTTTGGAGGCTGGCTCTCGGACCGGCATTCCGGCGCGCAGGTGTTGGCCGGCCTGCTCCTGTTCTCCGGAGCTTGGACCTTTCTGATCGCCTGGTTGGGCCAGCCGGCGCTCTTTAAGGTGGCGGGAGCCATCGAGGACCCTCGATGGGGACCCTGTGTCGCTGCGGCGTTGCTCTTGGGTCCGCCGGCTTTCGGTTTGAGTGGCGTGCTGCCGGCCCTATTGCGATTGGCGGTGTCGGATCTTGAGTATTTCGGCCGGCATACCGGCCGGATGATCGCGCTCTCGACTATGGGGAGCTTGGCGGGAACGTGGGGGACGGCATTTTTCTTTTTGTCCTGGATCGGCAGCCAGGCGCTTGTCGCCTGGCTCGGCGCCATTCAAGTGGGGCTTGGTCTCTGGTGGTTGATTGGCAAAACGACCGTGCGGCCCCTGGTGATCAGCCTACTCGTCTTATGCATTGGAGGCCTGGGGGCCGGTGCGTGGTTTCCGATCCAGATGTTGAAGGAGCCGGTCTACCAGGAAGACAGTCCGTATCAACAAGTACGCATTCGCGATGACGATCTGTTTCGCTACCTTGTCTTGGACCGGACGTTCCACGCAGTCATGTGGAAGGTGGATCCTGTCGCCCTATTTCTCCCCTATAGTCAACTGATGGTCGCGTCGCTGGCGTTGGTGTCGGAGCCGAAACGGGGTCTGATCCTTGGTCAAGGCGGCGGATCGCTGGCGAAGTGGCTCGCCCATCGATGGCCTGAACTCGAGCTGGACGTGGTTGAGTTCGATCCCACGGTCGTCCGCATGGCCGAAGAATATTTCTTTTATCAGCCGCCCCCCCAGCATCATGTGCATGTCCGGGATGCCCGGGTCTTTCTGAATTCCATGGAGCGGACATACGATCTTATTTGGGTCGATGCGTTCGCCAGGCATATGATTCCGTTTCACCTGACCACGGTGGAGTTTTTTGCAGAGCTGCGCGCCCATCTTGAGCCGAACGGTATCCTGGCCGTGAATCTTGCTTCGTCGGGCGAGGGGGGAGATCTGTTGCGGGCCAATGCGGTCGTGCAAACGATGAGACGATCGTTTCCCCACATCGAGTCCTTTGCGGTCAAGGGGCCCTGGAACTCGCCTCAAGCGCGATCGGAAAATCTGATTTTTTTTGCCGGTGCGCCGCTCGAACGGCACACGCGTACGACCATTGTGGCGAACGTGAACAGATTGGTAGAGCAGCAGCGTCTTCCCTCCGAAGCCATCGCCTTGCTGACCGCCCATCGGACGCAACCCTGGGAAGCCGGTCTTGTGTTAACCGACGACTATGCGCCGTACGATCTCTTGATCGGGTCCTCGATTCAAGAGGTGCAGATCGATGCAGATAAACTATTGAAATAGTTGAGACGAGTTTGTTGATGCGAGCGTCTGTGTGAAGGCGGTTTCGGAAAAGATCTGGAGTAACGTTCTTGCTTCCGATTTCGCTCCAGTGCTATCTATAAGGCTACGCTCCAAGCGCAGCCATGCTGTGAGGATATTATAATGGGGAGGCGCAAGGGCCGTAGTGGTCGGCGAGATCAGGGTTCAGTGGGCTTGGCGGAGGTATTCACCAACCTAATCACATCTCTTCTTCTTTCTATAAGGAGGCAGGTTATGGGCAAGACAGTGTTGGGGGTTTTCTTCGGCCTCATGATGGTCGTAACGGGGGCATCTGTAGCATTTGCGCTCCAAGCAGGCGGAGTGGAAATCGGAGATTTAGAGACTGGATCAGTTGTGGGTCAGTCATTCAAGGAATTAGATGTCGATGCTTCCCTGTTTGCGATTGAGATCGGAGATCTCAAGACGTGGTATCCGCCTATCACCATCCTCGATTTTAAAGTTCGGCCTGGTCGCCCGGTCCTGCTCAAAGTGACGAACAAAGCCACGGCTGACCATGGATTTGAGATGACCGATGCGACGAACTCCGGGGCCCCGACCGTCATGAAGGCTCAGGTTGTGTTGAAGCCTGGGGAAACAAAATATATCGGTATTCCAACCAGCGATATGTTCTATGCGACGCAGGGAAACACGCTGACCTATCGTTGCCACTTGCATCCGGGACATGTCGGCGGCAAGATTTTGATGATCAAGTAATAGCTGTACTGAGATTTGAGCGATCACGGCCCTCCCCGCGATACCGCGGGGAGGGCCGTATCATTTTTAGCAGGATGCTGAAAAAGTCCGCCAACAGAAGAAGACCGTTATTTGGTTTGTCTCGCTTGTTTGGTTAAACCAGACAGACCAGATGAACCAAATAAACAAAACAAACCTTTTTGAGCATCCTCCTGAGGCAGGAAGGCCCTGCTTTTCGCGAGAAAAGCAGGGCCTTCGTAGTTGAACGAAGAGTGATAACTAATTGCGCACGCCGCTCCAGACTTTCGCTTCGTCGATCGCCTTATCCGGATTAAGCGTCCTTGCCTTATCGAGCAAGACTTCCGTCGTTTCCGGATACACAGGATCGGCAATGCAGCAATTGTCGACTGGGCAGACAGCGGCGCACTGTGGTTCGTCGAAGTGTCCGACGCACTCGGTGCAACGGTCGTGCGTAATGATATAAATACTGTCGCCGACTCCCTGGCCGTCGCCTACATGATTGCCTTTCGCTTCCGCGTCGCTGCGAGTTTCAAAAATCGCCTCGTTCGGACATTCAGGCAAACAGGCTCCACAGGAGATACACTCATCGGTAATCAGCAACGCCATGACCCTCGCCTCCTTCTCACTACGGTAGAGACAGCACGGTTGACAAGTTCGTTCCGCCACGACCATTATTGGTGCGTGACGTGGCCGATATTCTAGTCTGCCGCTCTTTTCTAAGTCAACAGAGGGGCACTTGCTCAGAAGGCCCAGAGTCCCTATGTTCATGGGCCTTTGGGCTCAGGGGTTCGTGACGAATTGTGACGGAGAATGTCTATGGCTACCCTGTCGGCAAGTGATCGGGGGCAGAAAAAGAAACGCATTGTCACGCTCGCTCTCATGGCGATTTTCTTGATGAGCGCGTCGTTCTTTCTCATCGATCGAAAAGAGGAGACCATCATTGTCGTCTCCTTTCCGAACGGTCGTGAGATCGAGGCGGAAGTGGCGGATACGCCGGAGAAGTTGCTCGTCGGTCTTGCCTTTCGAGAGGCGTTGCCGGCGAATGGTGGATTGCTGTATATCTTCGAGTTGACCGGCCAGAATCACCTTTGGACGAAAGAGTATCGATTTCCGGTAGACATGATGTGGGTCGATGAGAGCCATCATATTGTTGGGTTGAAAGAAAATGTCGCTCCATGCCTGGAAGCTGATTGTCCTAAGTATAGTTCCTCTCCCGAAGCGGTCCGTTATGCGATTCAAACAGAAGCGGGCTTCATCAAGCGGGAAGGGGTCACCATCGGGCTGGAGCTGAAATATACACTTCGGATGTAATGCGTGTGGGAGCTTTGTCAGGACGCATGAGGAGAGGAGTCGGTGTCGCATGCTAGAGGGGTTTCAATCTGTTGCCTTGGTCGCTGAGTTGCCACCTGGGAAATCAAAAGCCGTTATGGTGAACAATCGGGAGATCGCGCTCTTCAATATTGAGGGGAAGTATTTTGCGATTCATAATCTTTGCCCCCATGAAGGCGGTCCTTTATGTGAGGGACGAGTGAAGGGCTTTGTTGTGGCCTGTCCGTGGCACGATTTGGCATTCGATGTTCGAAACGGACGAGGGACGGACGGCGGTGGATATTGTGTAGGGAGTTACGATGTGCAGGTGGAAGGAATGGAGATTTTTGTCGGACCTCGGCGAAAAGCATAGCATGAGCAAGCAAATCATAAGACGTGGGCTGCCGCGTCAATGGCAATGAGCACGACACCCAGCCACGACCAAGATGGCGCCACACGATCGGATGGGACCAAGGTCATTGAGACGACTCTTGAGCATCCCCTACAGATTCATCTTTGGGAAGACAGGACGAGGGGGGAACTCTGGGTTCCAACCTATGACCCTACGGGTCTCGAATTGTTGGCCGACGACTATCTTCGCATCGCCGGGAATAACGCGGTCGATAATGGGCAGCGGACGTTTGAGTTTAAAGCGGTGAAGCCGGGAACCCATCGGGTGCTGTTTGAGAAACGTATGGGGTGGAAATTCACCGCCGAAGATCGGCGCGTCTTTGACGTGATTGCTTCTGATGCCTCGTCTGGGAAGAGTGAGTAATCGTGCCGAATGTGGCGTTCATTAATGGAGCGTTCGTGCCGCTGGCCGAGGCGAAAGTCTCGATCGAAGATCGAGGCTTTCAGTTTGGCGACGGCGTTTATGAAGTGATTCGCACATACAAAGGGCGTCCGTTCTCACTCGATGCCCATCTGGCCCGACTGGACCGCAGCGCCGCAGCGCTTGAATTGACGCAGCCTTATTCTCGCGCCGAGTGGACGCGCCATGTCCTGGAAGGGGTTAAGCGGGCCGCCTATCCTGAAGCCAAAGTCTATATTCAGATCACCAGGGGTGTCGCTCCCCGTGATCACGCCTACTCGGATGACGCGACGCCGACGGTCGTCATGACGATTCGTGAGTTCCACCCGCTCGACCGGTCGGTACAAGCAACCGGTGTAGAAGCGATGACGACAGAGGATATTCGATGGGGACGCTGTGACATCAAGAGCGTGAATCTTTTGGCCAACGTGCTTGCACGACAACAAGTCAAGCAGGCCCAGGTCTTCGAGGCCATTTTAGTCAACGAGGGATTGGTCACTGAAGGGGCCGTCAGCAACGTGATGGTGGTCCAGGGGGGAATGGTGGTGACGGCTCCAGAAGGGCCGCGCATTCTGTCCGGTGTCACGAGGGCTGTCGTGCTTGATCTGGCCCTGAAGGGGGGCCTGCCGATTCAGGAACGCTTTGTCTCTCGGGCAGCCCTCTATCAGGCTGACGAAGTATTTCTCACAGGGACCACGGTCGAGGTCTTGGCCGTCATCCGTATAGATGGGAAAATCATTGGAGACGGACGGCCCGGCCCGATTACCCAACGACTCGCCGCGAGCTTCACGAGTCTGGTCGGCTAGCCTCTTGCTTTGGCATAGGTGGCATGCTATGGTCCGCGAACTGGAAGTGGGCTCAGGCCCACTTTTTTGTTTGATCTCTTGAATGGACCATCCAAAGATACGGGGCTTAGGGCTGTCGGTGAAGGAATCCCGACCGGTCGTCGATCGCATCAGCGAGGTGGTGTCGCCCATCCTCTGGGCATTGGGCTTAGAATTGGTCGACGTCGTATGTGTGGGGCAAGGTGCGCGGTCGGTCGTTCGTGTGTATATCGATAAGACAGGCGGCGTCACAGTAGACGATTGTGGGCGTGCACACCTCGGGATCGGTCCAGCCTTGGATGTGGCCGATCCATTCTCTCATGCCTATACGCTGGAAGTTTCCTCGCCGGGTCTGGATCGGGCCTTCAAACGGATTCAGGATTATCGCCGCGCATTGGGGAAGCCAGTGAGCGTGAAGCTCCGGCAACCGATCGACGGACAGTGGCGTGTGGTCGGAGTGCTGACGGAAGTGAATGAACAAGGAATCACGGTTGGGGTGAACGATCAACGTTCTGAGCAGACGCGCATCCTTGAGTTCGACGCAATCGCTGAAGCACGGCGCGTCGTCACGTTTTAGTCCGTATCGGAATCGACCAACGGGGTATGAGCATACCGCCGCACTGGCAATCGACGGAGAGTGAGCTATGAATCGAGAATTGATTTCAGTCATCGATGAACTTGGCCGGCAAAAGGGCATCGACAAAAGCCGGGTAATCGGGGCGATCGAAGCCGCCCTTCAAATGGCTGCCAAGAAACGTTTCGGGCAGGCTGAGAATATTCAAGTCGAGATCGATTCCAAAACCGGTGAGATTTCCGTCGTATCGAAAAAAATCATTGTCGATGCGGTCACCAATCCCAAAACCGAAGTCTCACTTCAGGAAGCTCGTCAGTTCGACAGCGAGGCGGAGGTCGGCGACGAAATCGGGTCGGTCATCGAGATGAGCGATTTGGGTCGGATCGCCGCGCAAACCGCCAAGCAAGTCATCTTCCAGAAGGTCCGTGAGGCCGAATGGGAGGCGGTTCAAAAAGAATACTCCACGCGGCAAGGAGATCTGGTCAACGGCATCATTCTCGGGGTAGAGCGCCGGAACTATCTGGTGGATCTAGGGAAGACGGAAGCGGTATTGCCGATTCAGGAACAGATTCCTCGAGAAACCTATCGCGGTGGCGATCGGGTGAAGGCCATGCTTTTAGAGGTGCGCCGGACTCCGAAAGATGTTCAGGTCATTTTAACGCGGAGTCATCCCCAGTTTGTCGCGAAACTCTTCGAGTTGGAAGTGCCCGAGGTGCTCGAGAAAATCGTGGAAATCAAGTCCATCGTGCGGGAGCCAGGCGATCGGACTAAGATTGCCGTCACGTCTCGCGAGAAAGCGGTCGATCCGGTCGGAGCCTGTGTGGGAATCAAGGGGTCGCGGGTTCAAGCGGTGGTCCGTGAACTGCGCGGAGAGAAAATCGATATCATTACCTGGACCTCCGACCCGCGCGTCTTCATCGCCGAGGCCTTGAACCCTGCGAGCATTGAAAAGGTGGGCGTCGATGAAGAGAAGAAATCGGCATTGGTCGTCGTGGCAGATTCTCAGTTGTCGTTAGCGATCGGGAAGAATGGCCAGAATGTGCGGCTGGCGGCTCGCTTGACCGGCTGGAAGATCGATATCATCAGCGCGACCGAATACGAAAAGGAAAAGGCCGAACGAGATAAAGAAATCAAAGCGGCGCTGGCGGAAGAAACCGAGGCGCTGCATCAGCAAGAAGAAGCCCGAGAGCAAGAACTAAAAGCCCGGGCAGAGTCGGAGCCTGATAATCCGGGTACAGAGGAATAGGTGTCGATTTTTCATGCGTGTGTATGTATTGGCTAAGCAACTCGGGATGGAAAACCGTGACCTCATTCCGGAATTGAAGCGGATGGGGATCACCGTCGCATCGCACAGTAGTGTATTGGATGACGACGTCGTGCAGAAGATCCTGGAGAAGCTCGGCCCGAAGCTCAAGGCATCGGGCAGGGATGCCAATGCTGGCCTGGGTGAACGGAGCAAGGCCGGTCTGGCGTCCGACCATGCAGTGGGAGTGAAGGCCGGATCGTCCCATGCAGTTCCGGCGGCCGAGGAGTCTCCCAAGTCCGACAAGCGCCGTATTCTGATCAAGCGCAAGAGAGCCGATGACGCTCCAATAGAAGAGGCCGCCTCCTTGCCCACAGTTGAATCGGCAGGCAAAGGAGGAGTGCTCATCGATACCCTCATGGTGAGCTCGCCGTCACCGGCGCATCCGCACGTTGAGACTCCAGCCGTTTCGCAGGTTGACCTGACGGCGCCGCCCGACCAACCGCATTCCATAGGAATCACGACTGTTCCAGCTCCTACGGCTGCCGTCAAGCTCCCTGCTGCACCGACTGTCGATGTGTCAGGAAAGAAGAAAGCGCCCTCCCTTGAAGAGATGCAAGCCGAGGGTCTGAAAGAGAAGGGGAAGAAAGCTCGTAAGCCGGGCCGTACGCGGGAAGAAGAAGAGCTTCGGCTTCGTGAGGATGCGGCTCGCTGGCAGGATCTTCGTGCTATTCCGGTGCAGCAGCGCCGTGACGACCGCAGCAAGCACGTGCATCACAGCACGCCGGGGGAAGTGACCAAGCCACGGAGGAAGAGCTTCAAGCTCGTGCCCGGCATGACAGTGAAGGAGTTTGCCGAGCTGATTGGACAGCGCCCGGCCGACATCATGCGCAAGCTGATGGATATGGGCCAGATGCTCACATTCAATCAGACCATGAACGTTGATGCAGCCGTGATCATTGCGGAGGAAAACGGAATCAAGATCGATCTCTCGACGGAGAAGATCGGAGAAGAGTTATTGGAATCCGTCGTGCAGACAGAGGAAGATGCCCAGCTTGAGTCACGGCCACCGGTCGTGACGATCATGGGCCATGTTGATCATGGCAAAACCTCGCTGCTCGACGCTATCAGGCAAACGAAGGTGGCGGAAGGCGAGGCCGGTGGAATTACGCAGCATATCGGCGCGTACACAGTTGCGGTCCGTGGGAAACAGGTGACGTTCCTGGACACGCCGGGCCACGAAGCCTTCACCGCGATGCGAGGCCGTGGCGCCAAGATCACCGATATCGTCATCCTGGTCGTGGCGGCAGACGATGGAGTGATGCCGCAAACGATCGAAGCGATTCATCACGCCAAAGCCGCGTCCGTTCAGATTATTGTCGCCATTAACAAGATCGACAAGCCCGGCGCCAATTCCGATCGTGTGAAGAACGCGTTGTCTGAGCATGGACTCATCTCTGAGTCCTGGGGTGGCGACACGATTATGGTTGAGGTCTCGGCCAAAGAGAAGACCGGCTTGGACACCTTGCTGGAAATGATTCTTCTACAATCCGAAGTGCTGGAGCTCAAGGCTGACCCGCATCGGTTGGCGAAGGGCGTTGTCGTGGAAGCCAAGCTTGAGCGAGGGCGTGGCCCGGTAGCGACGGTGCTGGTTCAGAGCGGGACGCTTCGCGTCGGCGATGTATTCGTCGTCGGGATTTTCAGCGGGAAAGTTCGCGCGCTGATTACTCATACAGGAGCAAAGGTGCAAGAGGCCGGTCCTTCTATTCCGGTAGAAGTGGCGGGGCTTCCAGGTGTGCCGTCTGCCGGCGATGTATTTCAGGTCGTCAAAGACGAACGGGTTGCGCGCGAGATTGCCGAAGATCGAGCTCACAAGCAGCGCACGGCTGATTTGTCCGGGTCGGCAAAGGTCACGCTGGACGATCTGTTTGCCAAGATTAAGGAAGGGTCTGTCAAGGAGCTGGCATTGGTGATCAAGTCCGATGTTCAGGGGTCGGCTGAAGCGCTGACGGCCGGCGTCGAAAAACTTGCGACTGCTGCGGTCAAGCTGCGCGTCATCCACAGCGGCGTCGGCGGGATCACGGAATCCGATGTGTTGCTGGCTGCCGCGTCGAACGCCATTGTTGTCGGGTTCAATGTCAGGCCGGAGCCGAAGGCTTCCGTCTTGGCTGAGCAACAGGGCGTCGACGTCCGCCTCTATACGATCATTTACGATGCCTTGGCCGAGATTAAGGCGGCGATGGAAGGGCTGCTCGAACCGACGCTCAAGGAGCGGACGTTGGGGCGAGCCGAAGTGCGACAGGTCTTTACGGTGTCCAAGGCCGGCGTCATTGCGGGGTCTTATGTGGTGGACGGTACGATCACCCGTGCGGCGGTCGGCGTTCGAGTGCTTCGCGACAATGTGGTGGTCTATGAAGGGAAGCTGGGGTCGTTGCGTCGCTTCAAAGACGACGTCCGTGAAGTGCAGCAGGGCTATGAATGCGGGATCAGCGTCGAGAATTTTAACGATATCAAGGCTGGGGACATCGTCGAGGCCTACGCGATCGACAAGATTGCCGCGAAGCTCTGAACGTGAGTTTATCCGGTGGGAATCATCGTCGGGCTCTGTACGGTCGAGCTGTTCATCCCAGAGAGTCAGTCGTTATAGGACTAAGCGGCAGGTGCTGTTGAGTTTGAAAGATCGACTGCGGGGAAAATTCAATCTCTCCGAGGCCGATGGGCAAGATCTGTGGCGGAAGGCCGTATTGGGGTTTGCCTGCGTGGCTCATGAAGGGCGATTCGTTAATCAAGTGTGTGACCAGGCGCTGAATCTGATTCGGAGCGTTCCCGCAGTGGAAGTCGTCCAGTCCCGCATAGAACTGTTGTGACGGCGACATATCTAGATGGAGCGCGCGGTGGCCAAGACAGGATATCATCGGGCCGATCGTGTGGCCGATCAAATCCGTATGGAAGTGGCGGATATCCTCATGCGGAAGATCAAAGACCCGCGTGTGCAGTCTGTGACCGTGACCGACGTGAAATTGACCAGCGATCTGCGGATTGCGCGCGTGTTCGTGACGGCTATGGGTACGGAAGAAGAAGAACGACACGTATTCGCCGGGCTGGCTCAAGCCAGCGGGTTTGTGCGAGGTGAGTTGGGCCGTCGGCTCTCACTCCGGTATCTACCCGAGATCGTTTTTGCCAAGGATGTCAGTGGGCCGAGAGGCGACCGTGTGCTGAAGTTATTGGACGATCTCCACGTCAACACGGAGGCCGAGGGCAGCTCGTCCGAAGAGAAGGCGAGTTCGTAGTATCCGGGAGATGATGATGGGTCTCGCACAGAGCTGCACCGCCGTCGACGGCGTGCTGATAATCAAGAAGGAAGCAGGCTGGACCTCTCACGACGTCGTGGCGAAGATTCGGCACCTTCTCGGAGGAGTCAAGGTCGGTCATGCCGGCACGCTTGATCCTGCCGCAACGGGAGTCTTGCCCGTGCTGATTGGGCGGGGAACCCGCATTGCGGAATATCTTGTTGAGTGGGATAAAGAGTATCGTGCCGTGCTTCGCCTCGGAGAAACGACAGATACCCAGGATGCAACGGGAACGGTCCTGGCGCGCCATACAACGGACTCTGTGACGCCGGAAGCGATTCATGAGGTGGTCGGTCGGTTTCACGGGCCGATTGAGCAAATGCCTCCGATGTATTCGGCGGTGAAGGTCGGGGGCGTGCCTCTGTATAAGTCCGCTCGGGCGGGCAAAACGATTGCGCGGGACGCGCGAACGATCGTCATCCATACCCTTGATGTGGAGGCGATTCAGGAGCGGGATGTCACGTTACGCATCGTCTGCTCGAAGGGAACCTATGTGCGGACGCTCTGTGCCGACATTGGAGACGCGCTGGGTGTCGGCGGCCACATGTTGGCGTTGGAGCGCAGGCGGGTGGGTCCCTTGACGATCGATCACGCGTTGACGGTCGACGAAGTGGTCACCCGTCATGCCCTTGGCCGGTTGGGGGATGATCTGTTGTCGCTGGATCGTGCGTTGGACCGAATGGGGATTGTGGTGGTGGATGAACAGACCGCCGACTGTGTGCGACACGGGGCTCCGGTGCCTGTGGCTAAGATTCTTCGTTGGGAAGGGGCAGCTGATGCCGAACGCGGGTCACACCGACCGGTTCGTATCCACGATACCAGCGGATGTCTGGTGGCGATCGGGAAGTGTCCGGACAATTCGGGAGATGTGTTCAAGGTTGAGAAGGTGTTGATCGATCAGAACGTATGAGACTTCGTTGCGGATGAAGGAAAGGAACAGGAAGGAAGAAGCCCATGGCATTACTCAAAGAAGCAAAGACCGAGTTGATCAAGCAATACCGGCAGCATGAGACGGATTCCGGCTCGCCTGAAGTTCAGATCGCGGTGTTGACCAACCGGATCACGTATTTGACAGAACATTTCAAACTCCACAAGAAAGATCATCACTCGCGGCGCGGCCTGCTTCTCCTGGTCGGACGTCGGCGGCGTTTGCTCGATTATCTTCGTGGCGTCAGCGATGCACGCTATCGTGCCGTGATCGAGCGATTGGGCATCAGAAAGTAGCGTCCCATCTCGCTGTCGCGCCAGGGGCGCAACAGCGGGCAGTAGTCAGTCGCACAGGTGAACACTGACAGAGGCTGGAGTGCGCCACATCGCTCGAGTCTCTCTCTGTGGGCATCTGTGGGGCCTAACCAGAGGAGACTCAGATGGTACACACAGTTGAAATAGAGGTTGCCGGGCGCATTCTTCGGCTCGAGACCGGTCGTGTGGCACGACAAGCAGACGGTTCGATTTGGGCTTCATACGGCGACACCGTCGTGCTGGCGACGGCCGTCGCGTCACAGGTCGCCAAGGCAGGCATCGACTTTCTTCCCCTCACGGTCGATTATCAGGAAAAGTCCTTCGCCGCCGGGAAGATTCCCGGCGGGTATTTCAAGCGGGAAGCGCGCCCATCGGAAAAGGCGGTGCTGACCAGCCGGCAGATCGATCGGGGACTCCGTCCGCTCTTTCCCGAGGGCTATTACTTCGAGACTCAGGTCATCGCCTCAGTCCTCTCGGCCGATCAGACCGGCTCATCTGACATCCTTGCCATTATCGCCTCCTCTGCTGCCCTGACTATCTCGAACATTCCGTTCGACAATCCCATCGCGGGCGTAAGAATCGGACGGCTAGATGGCAAGCTCGTTGTCAATCCAGATCTTGAAGCGGTGGCGAAGAGCGAATTGCAACTCGTTGTGGCGGGGACGGCTGATGCGGTCATGATGGTCGAAGCAGGGGCGAACGAACTGTCCGAAGCCATCATGCTCGAGGCGATCGAACTTGCCCATGCCGAAATCAAGAAGATTGTGGCCAAGATTCGCGAACTGCAAGCCCTTGCCGGTAAGCCCAAGCGGAAGGTGGCGAAGGAGCAGATTGATTCCGCGCTTGTGGCTCAAGTGAAGACGCTCGTGGCGCAAGGAATCCGTGATGCCATCATGATTCCAAACAAAGCGGCCAGACAAGAACGGTTGGATGAGGTCAAGAACGACGCTGTCCAAAAGCTCAAGAGTGCGGATGATCCGAATCGGGAACGGCACGTCAAGCTGGTGTTTCATGAACTGGAGTATACGGAAGTCCGGAACATGATCCTGGAGAAGGGGTCGCGAGCAGATGGACGAGGTCCGGCTGATATTCGTGCGATCACCTGCGAAGTCAGTGCACTGCCACGAACACATGGTTCGGCGATTTTCACCAGAGGCGAGACCCAAAGTTTAGCCGTGGTCACGTTGGGGACCACGGACGACGAACAACGGATCGATGCGTTGGAAGGGGAGTACATGAGGACGTTCATGCTCCATTACAATTTCCCTCCGTTCAGCGTCGGCGAGGCGCGGCCGCTTCGCTCACCGGGACGTCGGGAAGTGGGTCATGGCGCCTTGGCAGAACGGGCGTTGGCTCCGGTGATTCCGAGCAAGGAAGCGTTCCCATACACGCTCCGCATCGTGTCCGACATCCTTGAGTCCAATGGGTCTTCTTCAATGGCGACCGTCTGTGGCGGGAGCCTTGCGTTGATGGATGCCGGCGTGCCGATCAGCAAAGCTGTGGCCGGGATCGCGATGGGATTAATC
>JANNXZ010000409.1:0-2413 GCA_031409835.1 Nitrospirota bacterium | reverse complement strand
AGCAGAAAGCACAGTTCACTATGGATATCTCTGCATAACTTGAGTGCGAACGCCGCTCGCAGCATAGAAATCAAAAAAGAAGATTCGTGAATTTGCTGTATTATCAAGGAATTGCAGTTTCTGACTTATTTCTGTCGAAGTACCCCCATACATTGTGGTGCCGGGGCCGCTTCAATCAATGCTCAATTATTAGGCAAAGACGTCTTGGAGATAGAAAAAGGTGCAGTACTTGGATGATAGGGCGATCTTATGAACAGACTTATCCCCAGAAGCTGGGGATGAACTTTTGTGAATAGTTTTCTTGATCTTTCTAAATATATTTCTCACTTTCCCTCTTCGATGTGTGTCTGTGCTCTGGGAAGAACGATTGAAGGGCACCTCTTTCTGTTATGAGGGTGTCAGTTGACCGTTATTCGGACTATACTATGAAACTTTTCACATCACTTAGGATGGAGAAACTTTTTCTTCACACCGAGGTGTTCAGGGGCCACTCGATCGATTGACAAAGTTCTCAGTGGTCGGAGAGAATGCGCACATGGCCAATGTCACTCCATCAAAACCGATCTCGACTCCGCCCTCAGCCGACCTCCCCGATCGCCTCTGCACTTGGTGCCACGTGGCGATGAGGAAACGGCTCGTCGGCGGCAAGCAGTTCGTCCACTACACCTGCCCGAAGTGCGTCTTCCAGCACACCACCAGGCTCGGCCAAAAACCACCCAGCCCCGCACACTAGGAGCCTGTCCGAGTAATGGCCGGTAATGAGTGCCGAGCGGTATGTTCTCGGCTAGGTACGACAGCGAGATGTGACAATTCAGCTAGCCGCCGCCGTGGCCTGTGGCCGATGAGCGCGCCGTGTCGTCCAGGTTTGAGGGTGTCATCCTCTCGCGTTGGCCAGTTTCAGCATGTTGTGAACGCTACAGAGCAAACTCCACTCACCAGCGACCTGAGACAGTCCCCGCAACAAGAACTGCCTGAAACCACGCGCCTGTTTGATCTGGCCAAACACGGGTTCGACCACCTGCTTGCGCAGACGATAGCGACTGCGATATCCGGCGCGTTTCAGGCGGATCGTCATCGCGTGGACTCGCGTCCTCGGGACGGTCTTGCGCCTACCGACGGCCGAAGCCGCCCCGTGTTTCTGCCGCCCCGTGGCGACGTAGCCTCGCACGTGATGACGATTCAACGCCGTGAGATTGTGTTCGAAGCAATACCCCGCATCCGCCGAGAGCTCCCGAGCCTGTCGGCCCGTGTTCGCTTTGATGTGCGCCAGCATCGGCTCGAGTTGGTGCGCGTCGCTGGCCTGGTTCGTCAGCCCCTGCGCGACGATCACCTGGTGCTCGGCATCGACGACCGCTTGGGCGTTATAGCCTTGGATGAATCCGTCCTGCGTCTTCATGATGCGACTGTCCGGATCGGTGAAATTGCGCTGCGCGCGGTCGTGGGGCGTGCCGGGAGGATTCTTGGCCGGACGGCCTCGTCGAGGGCGAGCCAAAGGGAGATCGGTCGTCTGCTTCTTGCCCGGTGCATGGGCCTGTGCCTCGGCTTCCAAGGCCGCTTTTGCGGCGCGGATCTTCTCCACGCGGTGCTGCTTGTTCATCACCCACGCTGGCAGCTCGTCCCCACGCCGGTCGACGCCATAGGCCGCGTCCTCGTGCGCGTCGCCAGCCGCCGCCTTTGCCAACCACTGGGCGACCTCGGCGGCCAGCGCCGGTTCGGCGGTCTGCATCCGGCTGTAGCTCATGGCCTTATGCTTGGAGGCGTTGGCGCGGATCTTCGTTCCGTCCAATGCGACGTGGCCCAAGCGCACCAATCCGGCCTGTTGGCACAGCTGGAGCACCTGCGTGAATAGTCCAGCCAGCGCCGGCAGATGCCGCTTCCGAAAGTCGCTGATCGTGCGAAAATCCGGACTCTGCCGTGCCGTCACGGCCATGACATCCACTCGTTCCTCACAGGCCTTCGCGATCCGTCGTGACGCGTAGACCCCTTGGCTGTACGCATACAGCAGGAGGGCGGTCATCATCGTGGGATCATACGGCGGAAACCCGCGGTCTTCGGTATAGGGCTTCAGAATCGCCGACACATCCAGCGACTCGCGAACCAGATCCCGCACGAAGTGAGCTAGATGTCCTGCGGGCACCAGCTCTTGCACTGACGGAGGAAGCAACACCACCTGATCGACATCCCAGGATTTGAATGTTTTAGCCATGCGGCATAGGAACCACAACGCGCACTGGCTGTCCAGTCCAAAATGGCGCATTACTCGGACAGGCTCCTAGACCTCGGTCTGCCGTTTCTTGACAGTCGCGCAAAGGCGAGAGTAGGGTAAATTTGGTGCAGGTCATACGTTGAGAGCAGTCCAATTGATGTTGCCGATCATTCTCCGACAATCGCGGCCCTTCCTTCTCGTGTTTCT
>JANNXZ010000408.1:0-2256 GCA_031409835.1 Nitrospirota bacterium | reverse complement strand
ATCACCCCGCCCTGTTCCGTTAATGTGTAGGGAAAGTAGGTGAGCTCACTTTGCACATCGGCCAGGCTTCTACCCATGAAACGTTTCACGGAATAGACCGTGCGGGCGGGATTGCGGGTCAGGTGCTCTTTGGCGGAGTCGCCGACGATGAGTCCGTTGTCGGTCATGGCCACGACGGAGGGCACCATATTGCGCTCGTTCCGCCCCGCGATCACGCGCGGGGTTCCCTTGTCCATATAGGCGACCAATGAATTGGTCGTGCCGAGGTCGATTCCAACGATACGAGCCATAGTCATTAGGAGATCGTGGCGACGAGGTCGTTGACGATGTTCTTCACGTAGGTGCGGTTCGACAAGATGTCTCGCATATGCTTGAGAATCCGATTTCGTTCAGCGCGGGTCTGGTCGGTCGCTTCGCCGCGGTCTTGGAGGGCATCCCATTGTGTGCAGAGCTGTTGTAAAGCGGTTTCCATGTCCTGTTGGCGTCGCTCGAGCGTCGTGCGTTCCGCCTGAAGTTTGGCGCAGAGTGTGGTTGCGGTGCTTGAGGCACGATCAGCAGCACGGTACTCGTCCAGCGTGTCTTGAAGTTCAAGGATTTCTTCGAACAGGTCAGCCGGGGGCGAAGTTCGAATGTCTTTCACGGCGCCAGCCTCCAGGTCCAGTAGATACTCGGCCCGTTGAATTGGATCGCGGAGCGTGCGGTAGGCGGTATTCAACATCGCTGAATTGCCGAGGCTGATGGTCTGTTCTTCCGCGCTCTTATTCTGAAAAAAGTCCGGGTGGAACGCGCGGCTCAGTTCGTAGTACTTGGTTTCTAGTTGACGCTGGTCGATCGTGAGGCGGCGAGGGAAGCCCATGCAGGTGAAGTAATCGAGTTCTTTCGAAACAGGCTGGACCTTGACGCATCGGTCACAGAAGTACTCACCGGTTACTTCTGACTGGCAATGCCAGCACATGCTGCGAGCCATCTGCAGCTCACGATGGCCTAAGCTGTGGGTGTGTTGATGGTCCATCCTGCTACCTCTTCTGACAAGACGGGCATGGCAACCTGCCATGCCCGTTGATGGTCTCGCCGCTCTGCTGACATTCGTTATGCCGAGAAGGACTCTCCGCAACCACAGGTCTTGTCGGCATTCGGATTGACGAATTTAAAGTTTCCGCCCATCAGATCTTTTTGGAAATCCAACTGTGTGCCTTGCAGATAAATTGCGCTCTTGGCGTCGACAATGACTTTCACCCCGTCAAAGTCATGGACTTGGTCGTGCTGGCCGATCTTTTCGTCGAAGTTGATCGTGTAGCTGAGGCCGGAGCAGCCGCCGCCCTTTACGCCAAGGCGGAGCCCTCCTTCGGTGAGGCCCTGCACGTTGATGAGGCGTTTCACTTCTTTCAGTGCCGACTCGCTGAGCGAAATCACAGGAGCTTGGGTTTCTGCGTTCGTCGTGTCCATGACACACTCCCTTTGTTCACGTTACTTCGCGTCGGTCAGTACTCCGTCAGCTTTCTTCTGGTAGTCCGCGAGGGCGGCCTTGATGGCATCCTCGGCGAGCACGGAGCAATGGATCTTCACCGGCGGTAGGTTCAACTCCTGCACAATGTCGGTGTTCTTGATCTTTTGGGCTTCTTCGATCGTCTTGCCCTTCAACCATTCGGTGGCGAGGCTCGAGCTGGCGATCGCGGACCCGCAGCCGAAGGTTTTGAACTTCGCGTCCACGATCGTATCGTTCTGCACCTTGATCTGAAGCTTCATGACGTCGCCGCATTCCGGGGCTCCGACCATGCCGGTGCCGACCCCTTCCTCGTCCTTCTTGAAGCTCCCCATATTGCGGGGGTTATTGAAATGATCGACGACTTTTTCACTGTAGGCCATGGTTCATCCTCCTCTTGACTATCCGGGTCAGTGGGCAGCCCATTGGACTGATTTCAAATCGACGCCTTCTTTTGCCATCTCGTACAACGGGGACATTTCGCGTAACTTGGTGACGATCTCGATCACCTTCTTGATCGTATAGTCGATCTCGTCGTCCGTGTTGAAACGGCCCAGACCGAAACGGATCGAGGAGTGCGCCAACTCCGTTCCAACCCCCAACGCGCGGAGCACATACGAGGGTTCCAATGTGGCCGAGGTACAGGCCGAACCGGACGAGAGAGCAATATCCTTCATGCCCATCAGCAACGACTCGCCTTCCACATAGGCAAAGGAGATATTGAGGTTGCCGGGGAGTCGATTGATCGGATGGCCGTTCAGATAGCTTTCTTC
>JANNXZ010000407.1:0-5900 GCA_031409835.1 Nitrospirota bacterium | reverse complement strand
CCCCCAGGCGCCACTAATTTGAATGTTGGCTCCGTTCACGTACCGTGCTTCGTCGCTAAGCAGATAGCGTACTGCCGCCACGGTGTCGTCTACAGTTCCGATGTAGCCGGCGGGGATGCGTTTGGTCATGCCGGCTAATTCTTCCAGCGGCGCGCTGCCTGAATCGATGAATCCTGGCGAGATGGCATTGACGGTAATGCCGTGAGGCGCCAGCAGCTTGGCCAGCGTGCGAGTCAGAATCAAGACACCGGCCTTGGCGATGTAATGGGCCGTGACGTCCGGTTGAGAAATCATCTGATCGGCGTTGGCCATACTGAAGCTGATGATTCGACCTGATTTGCGAGCTTTCATTCCCGGTGTTACGGCTTGGGCAAGATAGAAAATAGGATGGAGGTTGCCGTCGAACATCGCGTTCCAGCCCTCGACCGTTTCCTCGAACAGGTTCACACGATGGTACGGTCCTGCGCCGTTGATCAGCGCATCGATCCGTCCCCACTGTTGTTCCACTTGGGCCACGAGGCCTTTGGCCGCCTGGGGATCTGACACGTCACAGCGAATCGAGAGCGCACGACCTCCACGGTTGGTGATCGCGTCGGCTGTGGATTTTGCTTCTGCCTCGCTCGTGCGGTAGCAGATGGCGACCGACCACTGTTGTGCCGCGAGGTCGAGCGCGATCCCCCGGCCAATGCCTTTGGCTCCACCTGTGATGAGTGCCACTCGCTCTGCCATTGATGATCCCTTTGGTGGTTGTGCGGGCCGCCTGCTATCTTATCGAGTTTTGAGTCTGTCCGCGAGTAGTTGTAAGGCTCCGGCTGTTCGCATGGAGAAGATCCGGTCTTGCTTGGGTTTCTTATTATCCTCTCGGCACTCCGTGATGAGCGACTGCAAGTCTTCGATCGTATCCACGTCGCGCCATGCGGTGGTGAGTTCGACAGACAAGCCAAGCGCATTAGCCTGCTGTTGGGTGACGGCGAGGACTTGATCGGTGGACCAGGGCACCCCGGTAAAAAGTTGTTCTGCCGGCTGCTTGAGGCCGATGAGGTAGTAGCCGCCATCAAGGGCTGGTCCCAAGACCACGTCCGAGCGGCCCAACATCGTGAACGCTTCTTGATAGACTGACAGGGGCAAGGTTGGGACATCGGTCCCCATGATGATCACGTGCGTATAGCCTTTGGCGAAGAGGTCGACAAACGTGCGGTGCATCCGCTGGCCTAGATTCTCTCCTACTTGATCCAACAGGCGGACGCCCTGTCGTTCTTCCATAATTTTGAAGAACACCAGCTCGGAGGAAGGCGCACAGGCCAGGTATCGATGAAAGGGGAGCTGAAGTTTCGCAACAGCGAGTTTGGTCCGTTCCAGCATGTCGAGGACAAAGCTGCCGTGCAGGGTGGCTGCCTCGTCAGGTGTCAGCGGCGGGCAGAGTCGCGTCTTCACCTCGCCAGGGATCGGAGCTTTAGCGAAGATGACGAGAGCCGTGTGAGGCGTCAGGCGTGAGGTGTCAGATGATGGAGAGGAAGGCTGCTTCATGAGTTATCGCACCAATCCATACCACCGGCTCAGTGTATGCGGGTCCACGCCAATCCAATACAGGAACCGTAAGGTCCACATCAAGAGGATTGTCCGCACGGGGCCGTGCTGTTCCCATCGACGAAAAGAGGTCGTGGCGGTTGTGGTGAGGGTCGCAATCGTTCCCGCTTGTTTGAGTCTGCGGGAAAACTCGATATCTTCCATCAACGGCATATCGGCAAAGCCTCCCATCTGCTCGAAGATGGGACGGCGCACGAACAGGGCCTGATCGCCAGTGGCGAGGCCGCTCCATCTCGATCGCCAGTTCATCATCCTGCTGATGACCGTTCCCCACATCGATGGGCGATCGAATCGGACATCGAACCGTCCGCCCACCATTCGTCGATCGGCCAGTGTTGTGTCGATCATCGTTTTGGCATCGCGTGGAAGCTGCGTGTCGGCATGGAGAAACAATAAGATTTCTCCTCGACTGGCCTTTGCGCCTTCGTTCATTTGCCGGGCGCGTCCTGGTGGAGCGGTCACCCGTCGAACAGGACTGAGTGCTGAGGACTGTGTGCTCAGTCGGTACGATTCGACGAGTGCGGGAGTGTCGTCGGTGCTTCCTCCATCTACGACGATGAGTTCATCGAAGCCGAGCGTGGCGGTATGCACGAGTGTTGCGATGATTGTCCGTTCTTCGTTCAGTGTGGGGATGATGATGGAAATCGACATCGCCATGACAGATTAGCCGTAATTGGTTTGTTTGGTTTGTCTTGTTCGTTTGGTTGAATCAGATACAGAAACCAGATGAACCAGATAAACAAAACAAACCAGATCAACCAGAGAGACCGGGCTTCTATCAGCTGCGTTTTTTCGGTTCGTTGAACATGAAATACATTACGACTACCACGGTGGACCAAAACAACACTTGCTTGTGCCAGAAGAGGACTTCCCCGAAATGGTAGAAGAGGCCTGCGAGCAGGAGGGCGCCACCGATGAGGCTGTAGCGGAACGTCGCATTTTCGACGACCGAGTTTGCCCACACGGCGACGCCTGCGAAATAAATCATGAACGGAATGACGTCGATCTCGAATCCCCCGCTGATCGAGAGAAAGACGTCGAGGAACCCGAGGAAAATGAGGGCAATGCCCACGATCATCCCGGCGACACGCATCTGGTTGTCGCCCCCGGAGTCTTCCTCCGGCTCGCGTTGCTCCGGCTCGTTAGGCGGTTCTGGTGGCATGGTCAGCTGGTTCCTCGTCGTTCGTGAAACGTGAAGCGTGAAACGTCAGAATTCTGAGCGAACGAAGTACGGCCTTTCCCGTGCTGGATGTCTGTTTCAGCATCCGGCTAGACCTTAAAATGTTTGCTCAGGGTCAAGCCTTGGCGCTGATAGGAGGACCCGAGTGCCGTGCCATAGAGCTGACTGGGGCGTGCGAGCATCCTGTCGTATACAACCTTAAAAAATGTTTGTCCATCGTGGATCAGGAAGGGCACGTCGTGGGGGCGGACCTCTAGCACCACTTGGGTGCCGTGCAGCTCGCCACGGCCGTACCCAAATCCTGGATCAAAAAACCCGGCGTAATGGGTCCGTAACTCGCCGCAGGCTGCTTCGAAGGCGACCATCTCGGCCGCGTAGCCGGCGGGGACGCGTATCCGCTCTTTCGATGCAAGAATGTAAAACTCCTCCGGTTCCAAGAGGAGACTGTCCTGGCGGTGGCGGTACAGGGGTTCCCAAAAATCGAGCGCTGCGTAGTGTCCGACCTTCGATAGGTCGATGACGTGGCTATTCTTTTTCGCCCGATAGCCGATAATGGGCGAGCCGTTTTGGTCGTCTCCCTTGAGATCGATGCGGAGAAACAGTCCACGATCCGTACGGAGATCGCGGGCGCCCAGCGCATGCTTCGAGGGGAGGTTGTGGTAGAGCAAGGGTTCTCGTGTGTGGAGCGTCAGGAGCGACCGGTCTGACACGGTGGCGTTGCCGCGGACGAAGCGAATTTGATTGAGGGAGTATCCGGTCTTCACCTTGATCGCGAATGAGCGCGGGACGATTTCCAGATAGAGGGGTCCAGCGTAGCCGGCTCGGATTTCATCGAATCCGGTATTGAGATCTGTCACGACGCGGGTAAAGACGTCTAGCCGTCCAGTTGTACTCTTGGGATTGGTCCGCGCCCGGATGGTCTTGGGTAACGTCAGCTGTTCCAACAACGGTACCAAATAGACATGGCCCTTTTCGAGAATGGCCCCTTCGGTCAGGTCCATCTCGTACATCACGAGGTCGGATTGGTAGAAGTCCAGAACGTTGAGCCGGCTCGTGATCTCAGACAGCTCAGGCAAAAAGCTGCTGATCAGCCGATAGGCCTTGCGTCCGAGCCGTAGATCGAGGCTGGCCGGCTGGATCTGCCGGTCTTCGATCGGCACGTCGGAGTGGATAGCGCCGTGTACGATCAGCTGCGTAATCTGTTGGTAGGGCAAAATGCCCTGTGTTGCGCGGGTGCTCACAGGTCGTCGTGCGCTCCATTACTGCACGATTCTAGCGCAGGCGCTGTGCTGACCATCGGCAGCTCTCGCGCAGATCCTTGCGGCGGTTGCGGATAGTGGAACGCTTTGTTCTCATAGTTCTTCAAGAGGACTCCTTCGGCATCCATGTGGACCATGTAGTCGCCGGGGAGCAAGGGGATCTTGCCGCCTCCACCTGGCGCATCGATGACGAAGTGCGGGACCGCCATCCCGCTAGTGTGGCCCTGCAACGACTTAATAATGTTCAGCCCCGTTTCGACTGTGGTGCGGAAGTGATTCGTGCCCTTAGTCAGGTCTGCTTGGTAGAGATAGTAGGGCTTGATACGGGCAAGCAGGAGCTGATGCATCAACCGTCTCATAATTTCCGGATCGTCGTTGACGCCTTTGAGCAGCACGGTTTGCGCGCCAAGCGGCACCCCGGCGTCGGCCAACATCCCGCAGGCGGCTTTGACTTCAGGCGTCAGCTCGTCCGGGTGATTGAAGTGCAGGTTCATATAGATCGGATGGTACTTCTTCACGATCGCGCAGAGTTCCGGGGTGATCCGTTCCGGCAACGTGCCGGGTACCCGGGAGCCGAGGCGAATGAGTTCGAGATGCGGGATTGTGCGCAGGGCCTTGAGTATCCGATCCAATAAATGATCCGGCAGAAGCAGGGGGTCGCCACCGGAGAGAATGACATCACGCACTTCCGTATGTTCGCGCAGGTAGGCGATGGCTTGGTCGAGTTCACCCTTCTTGAGGAATCCCGGTTTCCCGACCAGCCGTTTTCTCGTGCAGAACCGGCAATAGATCGGGCACTGATTGGTCACCATCAATAGGACACGATCTGGGTAACGATGGACAAGATGCGGGACCGGACTCATGAGGTCCTCTTCGAGCGGATCGTCTTCTGCCCCGAAGTCGTCCATCTCGGCGATGTCCGGGACGACCTGTTTCCAGATGGCGTCGCCCTTTTCTTTGATCGTCGCCATTACCGTGGGGGTAATCCGCATCGGATAGTCGCCCACGATGGCTTCGATCTCTTTTACATCGACACCGAGCCGGTTCGCCAAGTCTTTTGGTTTCACAATACTGTCGGCGAGTATGCGTCTCCATGTTTCCATGCTGGTCTCCTTTTATATCGAATGGAACAGCAAGGCTGCGGCAGGATGCCGAAAAAGTCCGCCAGCTTCGTTCTCGCTTCGTTCAGATCCTCAACGTACCCCAGAGGGTACGCCTCCGGTCTTCACTCTCTGCGGCCTTGCTGGACTGCCTTTTTGAGCATCCTGCGATGGTTTCCTCGCAGCCTGTTAGCCGTCCGCGATCCGTTCCTGACCGTACGTCTTATCCAAATGATCGAGGATGTCGTCGGTTTCCGTCAGCACGATGTCTCCATCCTTGAGAACCGGAACATAGGACTGGCCTGAGACCTCTTGGACCACTTTGCGCATTGGGCGAAAGTCTGGGACGACCACATGCTCGCAATCAACGTGGAGGTCCGCCAGTTTTTGGCGCACCACCTCACAGTCCGGACACCAGGCAACGTGATAAAGGGTCATAATGCTCGTAAGGGGTAAGGGGTGAAGGGTGAGGCGATAACACAAGAATGAACATGTATCATAATGGCCCCTAACTCCTTACCCCTCACCCCTTACTGATTTCAACGGCGCACGGCACCATGACTGCGTCTTTCATTCCGTGGATCACTTTCTTATCCGCCGGGCAGACGGTAGCCAGGATACCAGCCAGTTCGGTCTTTTCGCCACTCACGAAATAATAGGGCGAGAGCCTGGCCCGGCCGGACATTCGGTTCATCTCACCGGTCACCGGATCGAAGTAGTCGAGTTCATACAGGCGGCCCTTGTGAAACTCCTGAAGGACATAGGGTGTGTGGG
>JANNXZ010000406.1:0-1647 GCA_031409835.1 Nitrospirota bacterium | reverse complement strand
TCGGAATCCCGCCAGCAGGAAATCTCCGATATTTCTCGCTCGCTGAAAGCGTTGGCCAAGGAGCTCAACGTACCGGTCATCGCGCTGTCGCAGCTCAGCCGCGCGGTGGAAGCCAGGAAGCCGCCGATTCCCATGCTGGCGGATCTTCGTGAAAGTGGCGCCATAGAACAGGATGCAGACGTCGTCATGTTCATCTACCGTGAGGACGTGTATAACCAGGATTCAGAACGGAAGGGCATTGCCGATATTCTCGTGCTCAAACATCGCAACGGCCCGATTGGGAGAAAGGAACTCTTCTTCCACGACCGCTTTGCGAAGTTCGAGAGCCTCGACAATCGAGAAGTCGTTTGACCCTGTGTCACCCCACTCGTATAATCTTTCTGAGCTACTCAGGTAGATAGGCTGAAGGCTGAAGGCTTTTAGGGGTCAATCGTGCGTGAGCACACCAAACTTTGGGCATGTGAGTTGGCTGATGAGTAGTTACTCGGGTAGTTAGGCCGCTGAAATGTGGCCGGGTGTGTAGTGATCCCTGTCTTGGTGGTAGCCTGGCGCGTATGGGGGCAGCCTGAAAGGGCGATGGTTGTGAATGCCACGGATCAAGGGTATTCTCGGGTCACACCGGTTTTTCTTTACGAGCTTCGACTGCAATGAGCCACCACACGTTCATGTGGAGCGCGAGAACAAGACCTGCAAGTTCTGGCTCGAGCCGATTGGAGTTGCACGCAACCATGGATTCAGTGCACGGGAGTTGAATTCGATTCGTCGGACCATTTTGACCCACCGTACCACCATTCTGGAGGCATGGCATGAGCACTGCGATTAGAACCGATCCCTGCATTCAAGAGGTGCGCGTCACCGAAGAAGAGATCATCGTGTATTTGGCAGACGGCCGGGTTGTGAGTGTGCCGCTCGCATGGTCATGGCGGTTGTCCGAAGCCACACCCGCGCAACGGGCGAATTTCCGTCTCATCGGCACTGGCCAGGGAATTCATTGGCCCGAAATCGACGAGGACATCAGCATCGAAGGAATGCTTCACGGGGAACCCGCGCACCGTCCTAGATCCGGTCACGCGGCCGCCGAAGTCCGTCGGGGACGGAGTCAATCGTCGCCTACCTGACCTGCGTCGCTATCCTAAATCCACCGAGAGGTATCGTGCGAGTGTCCACGACAAGCTTCATGCCGAGCCGAACAGCGAATAGCCGAGGTCTTACTGTGTTCCTTCGCGTGACCTGCGTGCTGGTCTCCCTAATAGTGGCAGCCTGCGCCGCCGCGCCGCAGATGCCCGATAACAAGATGGCTGCCCCTTCCGGCACGACCAAGACTACGCCCCAGATTCATCCCCCCGATGCTGCTGCGTCCTATCATTTCATGCTGGGCTACCAAGCCGAGCTTGCGCAGGACATGGATCGTGCGACTCGAGAATATCAGGCCGCGTTGAAGGCGGATCCGACGTCCCAATCTGTGAAGGCCCGGCTGGCCGGTCTCTATTTTTCGCTGGGCGATCTGCCCAATGCCGTACTCTATGCGGACCAAGCGGCAGAGGGACCGAGCCAGGACGGTAAGCTGCTCACGCAGATGGCTGGTATTTTAGCGAGTGCGGGGCAAGGGGAGCGTGCAGTGAAATTGTTGGATCGCGCGATCGAGAT
>JANNXZ010000405.1:0-1810 GCA_031409835.1 Nitrospirota bacterium | reverse complement strand
GAAGTTTCTAGTTGTTGGTTTCAAGTTTCAGGAGGGTATTTCCTGACATCAAGAAACCTGAAACGAGAAACTAGAAACTCCCGCCCCGAACAAACGACGCTTCACGGATATCGGAAAGGCGAGATGAGCAGTCAACCATCAGTCGTGATTGGGCTCATGCGTGAGAACTCAAAGCGACTTGAATCCGAAGGATACCCGGCCAGACCCTCCTTTGGTTGGAACCTTCTGGTTGACTGAGCGTCAACGCCATGGGAGCCTCGGCTCTGCCATCCCCAGAGCTGCGGCTCCCTCCCTTAACTAGTTGTCTCGTTTGTTTGGTTTGTCTGGTTTTTTGGTTGAACGAACTAACCAAATGAACCAAATCAACTAAACAAACCAAATAAACCAGAGAGAGTGGAGGTCGTATATGAAAAAAATTCTTCTACTGGTCGCGTTGCTCGGGCTCGATGCGTACTCAACGGTGGCCTTGGCATCCGCTGATCAGAGCGCCAAGAAATTTTCCGCTGGGTACGATTTCCTGAAACAACACAAGTATCAGGAGGCGCGCACGGCCTATGAAGTGGGCCTACAACAGAATCCCGCCAATGCCATGGCGCACTTCTATCTCGGCGATGCCTGCCGGGGCCTGAAAGCCTGGGCCTGTGCGGAAACACATTACGAGGCCTCGCTGGAGCTTGATGCAAAATCCTCGGTGGCCGTGTTGGCCAAACAACGGGGGCATAAAGCCAAAGTCTGGCGCTTGCTGGATGAAGGAAAGCAAGTCATCAACGAGCCGAACGCCCCACCCAAGAAGGTCGCCGAGGCAGTGGACACCTTAGACATTGCGAACAAGCTGGGGCTTGATGACGAACAACAGGCCTTCTACCAACAGGTGCAGGTGAAATTTCAGCAGCGGCACACACAGAGTCACGAGAGGCCAGCGACGGCCCAGCATCAAAATTGGTCGATGGCACTGGTGCCAGCGGGTGAGTTCACGATGGGAAGTGCGGGGGGAGACGCCGACGAACTCCCGGTGCACAAAGTCTATGTGGAGGCATTCTTCATGGATTTGCACCAACTGTCGGTGGCGCAATATGCACGATTCTTAGAAGACACGAACCAGGAAAGACCACCGGAGTGGAGCCTCATGAACAGACCCCAGCACCAGAATCGCCCAGTCGCCAATGTGGATTGGGCGGATGCAACCGCCTACTGCGCATGGGCCGGCAAGCGTCTGCCGACCGAGGCGGAGTGGGAGAAGGCGGCGCGGGGGACAGATGGCCGGACCTATCCCTGGGGGAATCAACCTCCGACAGCGTTACACGCGAACTCAGGGAAAGAGGTCTGGAATAACCATGCGGTATTGACGCCGGTGGGAACATTCGAAGAGGGTAAGAGCCCCTATGGCATCTATGACATGGCCGGGAATGTCTGGGAATGGGTCGGCGACTGGTATGACCCGAACTACTACAAGACCGGTCCGCAGCAGAACCCGGCAGGACCACCAACGGGCGGGTCCAAAGTGGTCCGTGGTGGCTCCTGGGGCAGCGGTTCGAAAAGCATGCGCGCCTCGGATCGAGAGACCCATTTGACGTCATTCCGGGGCTTCGGCACCGGCTTCCGCTGTGCGAAAACTCCATAGAGCTGGTCTATCTGGTTTGTTTGGTTCATCTGGTTGCTCTGGTTTATTTTGTTCGTTTCGTTCAACCAAAAAAACAAGACAAACTAAACAAACCAGATCAACCAGACAGACCACATAACAGTCTTCATCTGCTGGCGGACTGTTTCAACACCCGTTAGAACTCTATGTAAAGAATTAAAGAGGGGGGGG
>JANNXZ010000404.1:0-3292 GCA_031409835.1 Nitrospirota bacterium | reverse complement strand
CTGACCAAGGGAACCAAAATCGCATCCAGCCGCGATCTCTTCGCCCATTACCATCCGACCTTACGTGACCTGCGTCACGAAATCTTCAAAGTCATTTTGCTCGATGCCAAGCATGCCATCATGCGTGACACGACAGTATCAGAAGGCAGTTTGACGCTCAGCATTGTCCATCCACGCGAAGTCTTCACACTCGCGGTAAAAGAATCTGCGGCGGCCGTCATCTTTCTGCACAACCATCCCAGTGGCGATCCGACGCCGAGCCAGGAAGATCGTGCATTGACGGCGCGATTGGTATCGGCAGGGGAAGTACTGGGCATTCGAGTCCTTGACCATCTCGTCATCGGGGATGGACGCTATGTCAGCTTTGCCGATCAAGGCTGGCTGACAAGCCATGGCGCCGACGCATGAGCAAAGGGGGAGTTGCAGCAATGTAACAAAACTGGTTCATTTGGTTTGTTTTGTTTATTTGGTTGATTTGGTTCATCTGAATAGTTTCTTTCAACCAAACAAACAAGACAAACCAAACAGACCAAATAAACAAAACAGGAGGGTCCCATGAGCGATCAAGTCAGGGAGTCACTCAGAAATGTAGTCCTGATCTCCAGTGCCGGCGCCGGGAAGACTTCGCTGGCTGAGGCCATGCTCTTTGCCGCCGGTGCTATTCCTCACCTCGGGTCGATCGCACAAGGCACAACCGTCTCGGACTTCGAGCCGGAAGAATTGCACCGGCGCAGCTCCGTCAGTACCAGTCTCCTCCGTTGTTCCTGGAATCACACCACCATCAACCTTGTCGATCCCCCCGGGGCGCTGAGCCTGCTCGGGGAGACGGTGATGGCATTGCAAGCAGTGGATGCTGTGATTCTGGTGATGAGCGCCTCGTCGGGGATACGGAGCGAACTTCTCAGAATCTGGGCTCGCGTGACAGCGCTTAGTTTGCCCTGCCTGCTGTTCCTCAACGACATGGATAAAGACGGCGCCTCCCTCGATGAGGTTGTTGCGATGTGTCAACGCGACCTTGGGATCATGCCTTTGCCGATGTCATTGCCCTATGGCAGTGGCGCCCAGCTTCAGGGGGCACTGGATCTCGCTCAACAACGCGTGATCACTTCGCGCACGGAGAGCCCCACGATTCAGCAGTTGCCAATACCGGAACATGAGCGGACGCTGGTCACTGATGCGCGGAAGCGCATGCAGGAGGGAGTGGCTGAGCGTGACGATCGATTATTGGAACAGTATCTTGGCGCAGGTGAGCTGACGCAGGAGGACCTGACCGATGGCCTTCGCCTTGGCGTCCAGGCCCGTACGATTGTCCCGCTCTACAGCGGGTCCGCGATCAGGAATATCGGGATCATTCCGCTCCTCAATGCGATCGTCGATTTCCTGCCGTCGCCGATGGACCGGGCAGTGAAAGTCCCGCTGGAAGGCCTGCGTCCAGATACGAAAGAGGCGGTGAGCCGCCGTGCCGTTCACGAGGAACCATTTTCAGGGCTCGTCTTCAAGACGCTGATCGACCCGTTTGTCGGGCGACTGTCTTATCTGCGGGTCTTGTCGGGGATCCTTCACGCAGACTCCATGGTCTTCAACAGTTCTCGGGGTAGCAAAGAGAAGAGCGGACATCTCTATACGCTGTTAGGGAAGAAACACACGGCCGTGCCTTCGGCCAGCGCAGGGGATATCGTAGCCATTGGGAAACTCAAAGATACGCAAACCGGCGACACGCTCTGTGACGAACACGCTCCCATCTGCTATCCCAAGACGGTGCTTCCGCGGCCTGTCCTGTCTTTTGCAATCGAGCCGAAGTCCAGCGCCGATATCGAAAAAGTCAGTCTTGGCCTGCATAAATTGATCGAAGAAGATCCGACGCTTGAATTTTCTCGGCATGCCGATACGAATGAAATCGTGTTAAGCGGGATGGGCCAGTTGCACATCGATCTTGCGCTCGAAAAATTGCACCGCAAATATGGCGCAGACGTGGTGCTGCACATGCCGAAGATTCCCTATCATGAAACCATTCGCACCACGGCACAGGCGCAGGGGAAATATAAGAAGCAAACCGGTGGGCATGGCCAGTATGGTGATTGCTGGCTGGAGCTTGCGCCTTTGCCGCGCGGGGAGGGATTCAAATTTGAGAGCAAAGTGGTCGGTGGGGCCATTCCACGCAACTTTATTCAGGCGGTGGAGAAAGGGGTACTCGAAGCCATGCACCACGGGAGCCTGGCGGGATTTCCAGTCGTCGATTGCCGGGTTGCCGTCTACGATGGGTCGTACCATACGGTCGATTCATCTGAGATGGCGTTTAAGATCGCCGCATCGATGGGGTTCAAGAAGGCGTTGGAGGCGGCTCATCCCGTCTTGTTAGAGCCGATCATGACGGTGGAGGTTGAGGCGCCGGCGGATCATATCGGAGGGGTGATCGGGGACTTGAATGCGCGCCGTGGGCGGATTCTCCATGTGGAGGCGAAAGGCCAGACAGAGCAGATCACGGCCCTTGTTCCCATGGCGGAGATGCTCACCTATGCCACAATGCTGAATTCGCACACGGCAGGACGTGGCAGTTATGCGATGGAATTCGCTCGGTATGATGAAGTGCCGCACGAGCTTGCGGTTCGAATCATTGAAACGCACAAGGTGGAGACGCACGCGGCGGCGCACTAATCGTTTATTTTGTTTGTTTGGTTCATTTGGTTTGTTTGGTTTATCTGGTTGATTTAGTTCAACTGGTTAGTTCCGTTCAACCAAACAAACAAGACAAACCAAATAAACCAAATAAACGAGACAGACCACACAAACCGGGTTTGTTAGGGGTCTGTCGATTTGAGCACCACGTAGAAGGCGCGGCTTTCTCTCAGCACACGAAGTAGAACGGTTTCGCCTCGCCGGATCTTGGAAAGCGCACTGTTGAATGCTCCAACCGATCCCACCTCAACACGGTTCACTTCCTTGATGAGATCACCCTCGTGAAGCCCTTCCGCTTGACCGAGGCTGCCTGGCTCCACTTTGCTGATGAGCGCACCCTGGCTTTCTCGCAGTTTGAATGTATCGGCGAGGCCGGGTGTCAGTTCCTGCACCTCGATGCCCAGCCTCACGTCAGTGCGTGTCTGAGGGGGAAGGGAGGCGATGATGGCCTGCTCTCGACGCTCAATGAGGGCGATGTCCAGCACCAGACGCTGCTGATCACGGACAATCTCAACTTTGGTTGTCGAGCCTGGAAGTAATCCCGCCACGACGCGAGAAAGCCGGTTCGGTGTATCGATCACGGTGCCGTCGATACGGGTCAGGATGTCGCCGGGTT
>JANNXZ010000403.1:0-3615 GCA_031409835.1 Nitrospirota bacterium | reverse complement strand
TCAAACACTTGGGCGATGCCGACAATGCGAGCGAGCAAGGGCGTACGTTCTTCTCGTAAGCCAAATGGGTAGCCCGTTCCGTCCCATCGCTCGTGATGGAGGGCGATAATCTGCACGGCGTCGGCTGGTAATCCCATCGCTCGGCCCATCCTGGCGCCGAGGTCGGGACGATGGATCTGTGGGTTCGATTCCATGTTCAATAGGTGACTGTCCGCGACGCTGATCAAGTCGAGATCGTGCACGAGCGCGCCGAGTGCGAGTGACTGCTGTTCGGCGAGGGGAAGGCTGAGTCGATTAGCGACCAGCGTCGCATAAAAACTGACGCGGCTTCCATGATTGAGCAGGTGGCGATCCTTGGCTTCTAAAAGGTCTGAAATCAGCGGAACCAAGGGTGACGTCTCATCGCTCTGCGACGCGGAGAGCGATCCTGTGCGGGTTTTTATGGTGGTGTAGTCGTCGAGGAGGGCTTGCCATGATGTGCTGCAAGCCGGCTCTGGACCCCAGAGTGTTGTCGAATTGGTGAGGCGCGGGCGCAGTTGGTCGAGGCGCAGTTTCTTTTGAGCGGTTTGCAAGGAAATGGCCAGCAATTCTGAAGCATTGAACGGTTTCAGGAGGAAACCGGCCGCGCCGTGGCGGATGCAGTCCATCGCTGATTGTAGACTGCCGTAAGCTGTGACCATGATGACTTCGATCTCGGTATGCGCGCGTTTGATGTCATGCAAGAGGTCCGATCCTGAACGATCGGGCAATTTTAAATCCAGTGTGACGAGATCGACGCCGTGATCATTGAGGATGGCCAGGGCTGCATGAGCATTTCCTGCGGTGAGAATGTGGAAGTCCTGCCTGAGGATCTGTGTGAGGGCTGCACGGGGGGCCGCCTCATCGTCGACAATCAGGACTGTCGGTTTTGGGGTGGTGATGTCGGGGACGAGAGTTGAAGCCATAGGGGTTCTTGTATCTCTATCCCCTCTGCTGGTCAAGGAAATCGTGTGAATACACGGGGTTGACCAAGGGACAAGCTGACAATGGTCAAGGGTAAATGGTCAATGGCCGGAATCGGAAAAGGCTTCTAGACTGAAGACTGAAGTGTTGAAACTTCGAATTCCGACCTTCAGCCTGAATCCCTTCAGCCTTCAGCCTCGGATTGTGGGCTAGGTTTCTTTCTCTTAACTTGGGTATAATCGCCCCCGATCGCTCTATCACCGGAGGAGTACCCATGGCTGAAAAAGATGACAAGAAGCGCGCATTGGATCTGGCCCTGTCCCAAATTGAGAAGCAATATGGGAAGGGGGCCATCATGAAACTGGGAGGGGCCGATGCTCCTGTGGATATTCCGGCGATTTCGACCGGATCCCTCGGACTCGATATTGCCCTGGGCGTCGGCGGGCTTCCCCGTGGCCGGGTGGCCGAGATCTTTGGCCCCGAGTCTTCGGGCAAGACGACGCTGACCCTTCATGTGATTGCGGAAGCACAGAAGGCCGGTGGCACTGCTGCCTTTATCGATGCGGAACATGCGCTGGATTTGGCCTATGCCAAAAAGCTGGGTGTGCAAGTGGACGATCTGCTGGTGTCGCAGCCCGATACCGGTGAGCAGGCGCTGGAAATTGCCGAAACACTTGTTCGAAGCGGCGCGATCGATGTCATTGTGGTGGACTCTGTTGCCGCGCTTGTGCCGAGAGCCGAAATCGAAGGTGAAATGGGCGATGCGCATATGGGGCTGCAAGCGAGGCTCATGTCGCAGGCTCTTCGTAAATTGACGGCGGCCATTTCCAAGTCGCAGACAACCCTGATTTTCATCAATCAGATCAGGATGAAGATCGGCGTGATGTTCGGCAACCCGGAAACGACGACAGGCGGTAATGCGCTCAAGTTCTATTCGTCCGTGCGGTTGGATATCCGCCGCATTGAGTCGATCAAGGAGGGGCAGGAGGTGACCGGCAGCCGCGTGCGTGTGAAGGTGGTGAAGAATAAAATGGCGCCGCCATTCAAGCAGGCGGAGTTCGACATCATGTTTGCGCAGGGTATTTCAAAAACCGGCGAGTTGGTCGATCTCGGAGTCGACAAGAAAGTAGTGGAGAAGTCCGGGGCCTGGTATTCCTATCAGGGCGAGCGGCTCGGGCAGGGACGCGATGCGGTGCGAGATATTCTATTGAGTAACCAGCCTTTAGCGCGTGAAATTGAAGGAAAGCTTCGTGACTTGGCCGGTCTGCCTGGACGTACGCCTGAGAAGCCCTCTGCCGTGCCGGTGAAGGACGAGAAAAAGACCGAGGAGAAACGCGAGGAGCGGCGACCGCACAAGGTCGGAGCCTGACACGTTGCCTGACACAGTCGTTCGTGAAAGGTGAAACGTAAAACGTGAAACGTTCGGATGAATCCGAAAACGAACGACGCTTCACGGGTATTGAGCAGGATCGGTGGCTACAACTCGCGGTGCGTGCGCTGGCCCGCAGCGATCGTACAACGGCGCAGATTGAGCGATTGCTCACCGCGAAGGGGGCATCTCCCGCGCAGATACGAGCCGCAGTTCGACGGCTGAGAGCGCTACGATATCTCGACGATGAGGCGTTCGCCGCACGTTGGGCCGATCGACGACTCGCGCGCATGCCGATGGGGCATGCGCGCCTGCTAGAAGAGCTGCTAGCCACAGGTTGCCCTGAGCACATCGTGCGTACGACGTTGCGGATCACCTACAGCAAGGTGAGTGAACGAGATCTAGCCATGCAGGTGGTCAAGATGGCCGGGCGAGCCGGTTCGTCGCAGGGGCTTGGCCGACTAGCGCGACTCTTGAACCAACGAGGATTTGCCGAAGATACGATTGAGACAGTGATGGCGCCGTTGATGAGGGATGGAAGTTAGGCTGGAATGAATAATAGCACTCAAGAATTACGACAAGCTTTCATCCGATATTTCGAACAGCATGGCCATCAGGCCGTGCCGAGTGCTGCATTGATTCCTCAGGCCGATCCCACGTTGCTTTTTACCAACGCCGGGATGAATCAATTTAAGCGAGTGTTCCTCGGCGAGGACCAGCGCGCCTACAAACGGGCAGTCACTGTGCAGAAGTGTCTCCGCGCCGGGGGCAAGCACAACGATCTGGAGAATGTCGGCTATACCAGACGCCACCATACATTCTTTGAAATGTTGGGAAACTTTTCCTTCGGCGACTACTTCAAGGAAGACGCTATCCAGTTCGGCTGGGAGTTTTTAACTCAGACGGTAGGTTTGGCGAAGGACCGTATGTGGGTGACGATCTTCCGCGACGACGATGACGCGGACCAGCTATGGAAAAAAGTCGGAGTTTCGGCTTCGCGGATCGTGCGGTGCGGCGAGAAGGATAATTTCTGGCAGATGGGAGATACCGGACCCTGTGGGCCCTGTTCAGAACTGCACTTTGACCAGGGACCGTCGGTGCCAGGAGACGATCGGCCGAACGGCGAGGGCGATCGCGTCATCGAGATCTGGAATCTCGTCTTTATGCAGTTCAATCGGGATTCAGCCGGGATCTTGCATCCTTTACCCAAGCCCAGCATCGATACGGGTATGGGATTGGAGCGGCTTGCGGCAGTGGCGCAAGGCGTCTATAGCAATTATGACAGCGATGTGTTCACGCCGTTG
>JANNXZ010000402.1:0-9869 GCA_031409835.1 Nitrospirota bacterium | reverse complement strand
AGGAGAAGCTCGAAGGAGAGTCGAGCCCGGCGTTGTGACGTGTCGGACCTGGTCGGTCCTCGTTTACTGATGCGGTTTTTCGTTTGCTTCATGCCGCCCACCAGCAGATTTCCCCACTCATGACAGGTATGTCGCCTATGGCTATCCATCACGTCATTCAAATGGCACTGCAATCGGCCGTCGACGAGGGTGTCTTTCCTGGCGCCCAGTTGGCGGTGCGTCTGCGTGGAGAGCTGCAATGCGTGGTTGTAGCCGGGCGATTGTCGTCAGAGCCTTCCGGCCTTCCTGTACAACCCACCACTATTTATGACTTGGCTTCTCTCACGAAGCCATTGGCGACGGGCACATCTGTCTTGCTCCTGATTCAACGCGCCAAGGTAGCTCTTGAGGATCCGGTGCAAGAGGTCTTAGTCGAACTTGAAGGGACGCCGATCGGTCAGGCAACGGTCAGAGACCTCTTGGCCCATCGCTCGGGCTTGCCCGGCTGGCGACCTTTCTATGAGCGGCTTGATGTCGGAGGTGTTGTTCCTGAACTCTCTGGCGGGAATCAGCGTGTTAAGCATCATGTATTGAAAATGATTCGAGACGAACCGTTGATCTATGCACGCGGAGCGCGAAGCGTCTACAGCGACCTTGGATTCATGTTGCTGGGGTTTTTGGTTGAGCGTCTCAGTGGAATGCCGATGGATCTTTGGTGCGAAGAGGCAATTGTCAGACCGTTACGGGCTCACCTCATGATGTTTCGCGCTGCGGTAGGACGAACGCAAATAGATATTGCACGCTCTTCGACCGATGCGTCACTCATAGCCCCGACCGAACAGGACGAGTGGCGCAATCGACTGTTATGTGGGGAGGTGCATGATGAGAATGCCGCAGCGATGGGTGGTGTCGCAGGTCATGCAGGGCTATTCGGGACTGCCGAATCGGTACTGGCGGTTTCAGGAGCCTGGCTCTGTGGCTATCATGGAAGAGAGTCGATTTTGAATGGGGAGCTTGTCAGGCAGTTTACGGCCCGTCAAGAATCTTCCGCTCGACTGAGTTGGGCATTGGGGTGGGACACTCCGTCTGCGCCGTCCTCATCGGGGTCCAGTTTTTCCGAGCGATCGTTCGGGCATCTTGGCTACACAGGTACGTCGGTGTGGATTGATCCGCTGTGCGAATTGGAGGTGGTGCTGTTATCCAACAGGGTACATCCGAGCCGAAGGAATGAGAAGATTAAGGCCTTCCGTCCTTATATTCATGACCTGGTCTACCAGGAGTTTGTGTCTGCGTAAGAGGCAGGGCTATGCTAGATCTTGGTAATCGAGCCAGGTTTCTTTTTCGGCGAGATATTTCGTGCCTTTGAAATTGGCGCGGGTTCTCAATTTGCTGAAGCCAAATTTTTGCAGCGCGTCGATGAGTCCTTGTACCGCGGCAGCTATGGTCGGATGCGAGAGCCCTTCGACCGTCAGGGCTTCATACATGACCTTGGCCGCGTAGCCAGAGGCGGTTCGATTGACGAGGATCATGCGATTGAAGTACCGATCGCTCGGATCGGCTCCTTCAACCTGGTGCTTTTCAACCAGTCCTTCTTTTTTGAAAAGCAGTGGAAGCGAACTCATCACGCCCTCCATGACACGCGAATGAAATGACTCAGCACTCACGTAGTATAGGGTGGGGTCGCGCTGACTGCAAGCCGTTGACAACTGTGTAGCGCCCTCCTATCATCTCCCCCCGCTGCCGTAGGCCGCTGTGTTACGGAAGATATGAATATCCCCAACAGCTTGACCATCCTCCGTATTCTCCTGATTCCCTGCTACATCGGGTTGCTTATCTATGGCAGATTCGATCAAGCGCTCATTGTGCTTCTTGTGGCGGGAATTACTGACGCGCTGGATGGGGCAATCGCCCGAATGAAAAATCAGCATACTCGGCTTGGGGCTGTGCTGGACCCGCTGGCCGATAAGCTGCTTCTCACCTCCGGGTTCATCACACTTTCGATGATTCATTTGATTCCATTGTGGGTCACCATTCTTGTGGTCAGCCGGGACGTGATACTGCTGCTGGGAACAGCGGTGGCGCATTTCACAGAGTCTCGTGTGGATCTTACCCCCACCTTCCTGGGCAAGGGCACCACGTTTCTCCAGTTGGCCTATGTCGTCATGGTCATATTCCTCAGTTCCCGTCACATCGATCTTGCCCTCATCCTGCCTCTTTTGTTCGGCATGGTTTCTTTCACGCTACTGTCCGGGTTGCACTATCTCTACCGAGGTTTCCGGCATACGAATGCGATCAGCAGCTAAGGCGCTGTATGGCTTGAGCCTGTATGCCTCGTCTCCTACGCAGAGATTCTGCATTTGTTTGACAGGTTTTGGGGTGGCCAGTAGACTCGCCTGGTAGTTATTTTCCTCAGATATAACCGGCCAGAGTGATGGCCACATCGAAGGGTGAGTGTTGCGTATGGCTACCTTTGCGTATGTCGGGCGAACCAGATCAGGTGCCGTCAAGAAGGGCGAGCTGAGCGCGAAAACCCGAGATGAGGCGGTGGATCAACTCCGCAAGCAAAGCGTCGTCGTTACGAGTCTTGCAGAAAAGAAAAGTGGCGCGGGCGGATTCAAAATGAGTTTGGGGTCTGGTCTTACCGACAAAGACATGGTTGTGTTTACGCGACAATTCGGCACGATGATTAATGCGGGTTTGCCCTTGGTGCAGTGCCTCGAAATCCTCTCGACCCAGTCTGAGAATAAGGTGCTGCGGGAGACCATCGGGGAAGTGAAAACTCAAGTTGAGGCAGGTTCGACCTTCTCGGATGCCTTGCGGCGCCATCCGAAAGTATTCGACGATCTTTACGTCAACTTGGTGCATGCGGGTGAGGTGGGTGGTCTGCTCGATACGATCTTGGTGCGTCTTGCAAAATACATCGAAAAAGCGATGAAGCTCAAAGGGCAGATCAAGTCTGCCATGGTCTATCCTGCCACGATCATGGGAGTTGCCGTTGTTGTTATCGCTATTCTCATGCTGTTTGTCATTCCGATCTTTGCAAAGATGTTTCTGGAACTGTCAGGGGGGAGAGTGGCGCTGCCTGGCCCTACGCAAATAGTCATCGACGCCAGTAACTTCTTTGTCGCGTACTGGTATGTCATTCTTGGGGTGATTGTGGGGACCATTTTTGGCATTAAAAAATACTACGCGACCGTTCAAGGGCGGATGGCTATCGATAAGTTGCTTCTCAAGTTACCAGTGGTTGGAGACTTAATCAGAAAAGCCTCGGTTGCCAAGTTTACTCGTACGCTCGGGACGTTGCTCGCGAGCGGGGTCCCATTACTTGATGGAATGACTATCTGTGCAAAGACATCGGGAAATAAGGTTATTGAAGAAACGTTGATCAACGCTCGTCTCAGTATCGCTGGCGGAAAGACGATCGCCGATCCCTTGGCTGCAAGCGGGGTCTTTCCCAAGATGGTGACGCATATGATTGCCGTTGGTGAGTCAACTGGCGCGCTGGACGCGATGTTAGGAAAAATTGCAGACTTTTACGAAGACGAAGTTGATCAGGCAGTTGCCTCGTTGACGGCACTGCTTGAACCGATGATGATGGTATTTCTGGGGGTTGTGATTGGGTTTATCGTGATTGCGATGTACCTCCCGATCTTCAAAATGGCGTCTGCGATCGGATAAAGGTGGTGTCCAGGTTCCTCTCACGGAGTTGGGCCTAGTTCCCAGCCTGAAAGCTCTAACCCCCCTTTTGGGCCACCACTTGGTGCTCCGTCAGGTGTTCGCTAGCACGATTTCAGGCTCAAAAATCGAGGAGAATGAGTAAGGAGCATTTCTCTTCATGCCCCGCCGATCTCCTTCTCGCCCAGTGGTTTTCCGCCCATGAATGATATGCGCTCAAGACTGTACTGGATCATGGGGCTTCGGATGGCCCTCGTGACCCTGATACTTGGCCTGTCTCTCACCTTTCAAGCTGCGAAAGGCGGGTGGGTCGAAACATTCTATGTTCTGATTGCTATTACCTATATCCTGACGATCCCTTCTGCCTTTCTACTCCGTGTGTTTACTTCACCGGTGGCGCTCACGATATTTTTCTGGGTGCAGATAGGGATCGACTTTCTTCTTGAAACGGTGTTGGTTGCTAGGACAGGGGGGATCGAGAGTCCCTTCGCGGTGTTGTATGTCATGACGGTGGCGGTGGCCAGTCTTGTTCCCCGTCGGCGAGTGGGGCTTCTTACCGCGTGTTTCTCCATTATTCTATTCGGGCTTTTAACGAACATTCAATTACATGGCCTGATTGAGGGGTGGGGTGGGCTGTCGCCGAGTCGGCTGACCATGCCTGAAACATTTCAAACGTTCGGCGTCTATGCCCTCGCCCTTCTTGTCGTTGGGATTCTGGGTGGAACTTTAGCTGAACAGCTTCAGCAGGCTGATCAGTCGTTACGCGAGAAGGAGCAGGGACTGACTCGCCTCCAAGCGTTCCATGAGAATATTGTCCACAGCATCAGCAGCGGCGTGTTTACGGCAGATGCCTTAGGGGGTATCACGTCGCTCAACCCAGCGGCACAGGAAGCGACTGGGTATACGATCGCTTCCGTGGTCGGACGTCCATGGCGCGAGGTTTTCAACTGGCACCCTAACCAGGAATCAGAGGAGCAACTCAGTGGTGCCGTATCGACGACGACGCGATTCGACGTGGAATGTAAGCGTGCTGACGGCAATCGCCTGATTCTCGGTATGACCCTTTCCCCATTGCATGAGCAGGGGAAACAGACAGGCTTGGTCGGCGTATTCAAAGATCTGACGCAAATTCGGGATCTCGAAGAGGAGATGCGGCGCAAGGATTGGCTGGCGAGTTTGGGTGAGATGTCTGCCGGGATGGCCCATGAGATTCGGAACCCACTTGGCGCGTTGGCTGGCGCGATGCAAATGCTTCGAAAAGATGCCATGAAAGACGAGACCGATCGCCGGTTAATGGATATTGCAATTCGAGAGGCCACCAGGCTCGATAATATCATTACTGAGTTTCTTCAGTATGCACGTCCGCCGGCGCTGAATCTCGCGGAGCATAATCTCAACAAAGTACTTGCCGAGACGCTCGATCTCGTTCAACATGAAGCGCGGACACGTCCCAAGATCAAAATCGTCACGTCATTGGCAGCAGGAACCCTTACGGCCCTGGTCGATCAAGATCAGCTCCGGCAGGTCTTCTGGAATATGGCAACGAATGCGTTTGACGCAATGCCGGAGGGAGGACAGTTGACGATCTCAACGAATTGCCGCCACGTTGATGCCGGAGGCCGCAAGGGCGACGTCATCGAAATTGCGTTTCAAGACACTGGGGAAGGTATTCCGAAACAGAACTTCGACAAGATATTTCTTCCATTTTTTACGACGAAGAAAGAGGGGTCCGGGCTAGGCCTCGCAGCGGTGCATCGCATTGTCGATCTGCACGGGGGGTGGATTAAGGTTGAAAGTCAGGAGCGTCAAGGCTCGCGATTTGTCGTATGTATGCCGCGTTCAGGGGATGCTGGAGTGCGGTTATGGCATGAAGGACGGACACCGTGGAAAAGATCCTAGTTGTCGATGACGAACGGGGGCTGCGCGAAGTCTTGAGCATTATGCTCAAACGCGCGGGCTACACTGTGACCGAAGCGTCGGATGGCGAAGAAGCCATCCGGCATATAAGCAAGGAAATCTTCGATCTCGTCATCACCGACCTCCGCATGCCGAAAGCCGATGGCATGGCGGTCCTGAAGGCGGTGAAGTCATCTTCTCCTGAAACCGTAGTTCTTGTCATTACGGCGTTTGCGACCGCGGACTCGGCGGTCGATGCGATGAAACAGGGCGCGTACGACTACCTGACCAAACCGTTCCAGGTCGATGAAGTGCAGTTGATCATCCGCAACGCCCTGGAAAAACGGCGTCTCTCGACGGAAAATATTCTCTTAAAGCGCGAGATGGCGAGCCAGTCGTCGTTTGCGCAGATTGTGGGACAAAGCGAGGGCATGCAGAAGGTGTTCGACGTGGTGCGCAAAGTCGCAGACGCCAAGAGCAATGTGCTGATTTGTGGGGAGAGTGGAACGGGAAAAGAGTTGGTGGCGCGCGCGATTCACTATAATAGTGCCCGGAGTCCGATGCCGTTTGTGGCGGTGAATTGCAGTGCGGTACCGGAGACCTTGCTCGAAAGCGAACTCTTCGGGCACATGAAGGGATCCTTCACCGGTGCGATGGCTAATAAAGCGGGGCTGTTTGAGGTCGCCAACGGGGGTACAATCTTTTTGGATGAAATCGGCGATACGACCCCAACGATTCAAGTCAAGCTGCTGCGCGTCATTCAGGAACGAGAGTTCCGGCGTGTGGGCGGTACCCAAGATGTCAAGGTCGATGTGAGGATTGTGGCCGCGACCAATAAGGACCTTGAAAAAGCTGTGGCCGACGGCTCATTTCGTGAAGACTTGTACTACCGCTTAGACGTGATCCCGATTCGGCTCCCACCGTTGCGGCTTCGAACGGGAGACATCCCGCTTCTCGTCAAACATTTTCTTGAAAAGTTTTCACAGGAAAGTGGCAAGCCTGTTCCTGTATTGACATCAGAGGCGATGCATGTGTTGCTGGGCCATGAGTGGCGTGGCAATGTACGCGAGCTTGAGAACTTGATTGAGCGTGTGGTGACGTTTTCTGTCGGTGCGCCTATTTCGGATGAGGATATTCGTGGCTGGCTTCATCGAGTCGTGACCCCTCAGCAGCAGGGTGTGCCCACTGACTTGCCGGAGGATGGGCTGGATTTGGAAGAGCTTATCAACGGCATTGAAAAAGATTTGCTCTTGAAGGCTCTTGAACGAACAATGTGGGTGAAGAAAAAAGCCGCTAGGCTTCTCAGACTCAACACGCGATCCTTTCGTTATCGACTAGAGAAGTATGCCATCAAGGGCGGTCGTGATTAATCCGCAGCCGAGTCCCTCCGAGATCACCGTTTTCGCTCCCGCCAAAATTAACCTGATTTTGCGTATCCTCGACCACCGCTCCGACGGGTTCCACAATCTCTGGTCGACCATGCACACCGTTGCTCTTGAAGATGAGGTGCAGATCAGGCTGCGTACTGACCGACAGGGTATTCAGCTGAGATGTGATGAGATGCAGCTGGCTGCAGACCAGAGCAACCTCGTCTATCGCGCAGCCTCCGAGGTATTGGCGCGAGCCCAACAGTCGATCGGTCTCGACATTGACCTGCGTAAGCGCATTCCGATGGGAGCCGGCCTTGGTGGTGGGAGCAGCGATGCCGCAGCTACCATCATAGGGTTGAACCGTTTGTTACAGCTGGAGTGGTCCCCGGCGCAGATGGCTGATGCTGGGCAATCGCTGGGCAGCGATGTGCCATTTTTTCTCTTTGCCCCCGCAGCGTTTGTGGCGGGTCGTGGAGAAACAGTTCGTCCGGTCGTCGTTGAAGGGGCGCGCTGGGTCGTGCTCGTTAATCCTGGGTTTGGGGTCAATACCAAATGGGCCTATCAAGAATTGGCTGCGACCAGGACTGCCGTCGCACCGCTGTCGCTGGTTCAGCGAGAACTCGACCGGCAATCGTGGGTGAGCTGGGCCCAATTGATTGACGCGGCAGAGAATGATTTCGAAGCACCGGTCTTTGCCGCACATGGGAAGCTTCGGGAGATTAAAAAAGTCTTGCAGGATCACGGAGCGGAGATCGCGCTGCTCTCCGGAAGCGGGGCAACGGTGTTTGGGGTGTTTGCAGACGAGGCGCGCGCGCGTCAGGCCCGGGCCCAGTTCGCGAGTGAGAATTTGATGAATGTTTTTGTTGTGCCCACCTGTTCTGGCCCACTTGGCTGGCGGTACGAACTGCCGCGATAAGTCGTGGCTCGGTTGACAATTCCCCGTATGTTCCGTTACAGTCTCACCCCTTAGCTGGCTTCCTCAACAGCGCGCAGTGAATAGCGGTAGGCAGGTCGTGACTTCGCCCACCGACGCCCGCCGTCGAGACGAACCCTATACGAAATCAGAACGTGACCCAGTTTCATCCAGAGACCCTCTGAGGAATCGATGAGCGGAGAGTTACAGATATTCTCTGGCAACGCGAATCCGGCCCTGGCCCATGAGATTTGCGCTTACCTTGGGACCAAGCTCGGCGAGGCCACGGTTGGGTCGTTCAGTGACGGCGAAATTCGGGTCAAGATTGAAGAAAACGTTCGTGGCGGCGACGTGTTTGTCGTGCAGTCGAGTTGCCAGCCGGTGAACGACTCTCTCATGGAGCTGTTGATTATTATCGATGCGCTCAAACGATCTTCCGCAAAACGCATTACCGCGGTCATCCCGTATTTCGGCTATGCTCGCCAGGATCGTAAAGATCAGCCCCGCGTGCCGATCTCAGCGAAGCTCGTGGCCGATCTCATCAGCACCGCAGGCACCGACCGGGTGCTGACGATGGACCTCCATGCGGGGCAGATCCAGGGATTCTTCAATATTCCGGTGGACCATCTCTACGCGCTGCCTGTATTGCTGGATTACATTACCAAGCAGAAGGTGAGAGATCTGGTGGTGGTCTCCCCGGATGCCGGTGGAGTAGAACGGGCCCGCGCGTTTGCCAAGCGGCTCGAAGCGAGTTTAGCGATTATCGACAAACGGCGCGAAGGACCGAATCAGACGCAGATTATGAACATCATCGGCGACGTCGCTGGCAAGAGCGCGCTCTTGCTGGACGACATGATCGATACGGCCGGTACCATTGTGAAAGGGGCTCAGGCTTGTATCGATAAAGGGGCGCGGGAAGTGTGGACGGCTTGTACCCATGCGGTGCTCACCGGTCCGGCCTTGGACCGGATTCAACAATCCTGCCTGAAGCAAGTGATCGTAACCAATTCGATTCCGTTACGGGGCAAAGAGCAAGTCTGCCCGAAATTGCATCAATTATCGATTGCCCCATTGTTAGGCGAGGCGATCAGGCGAATTCATGAAGATGAGTCGGTGAGTTCATTGTTTGCCTAAATTTGAGACCGAGGTATCGAAAAAAGATCAGCGAGAAGGGGACGGAGGCCTAACATGAAGTTCGATCTAGCAGTCACAGTAAGAGAGACAACGGGAAAGGGCGCTGCGCGCCAACTTCGGCGTGAAGGCAAGGTCCCGGGCGTCTTGTATGGGCAGGGCGAGTGCCTGCTCTTGACGATTGAACCAGTTAGCCTGGTCAAGATTTTGAAGGCACAGGCCGGGGGGGCCGCGCTCGTGTCGCTCACGCTCACCGGTGCGAAGTCGAAACCGAACCGCACTGCGTTGTTGCGAGATTTCCAGGTCGATCCGGTCGAAGGGCATGTACTGCACGCGGACCTGTTTGAAATTTCGATGGATAAGCCGATACGCGTGAAGGTGCCTCTGCATTTGACCGGCGGAGTGCCTGCTGGCGTCAAGGAAGGCGGTATTCTCCACCATAATATGCGCGAGTTGCATATTGAGTGTCTGCCGGCTGCGTTGCCGGACTTCATTGAAGTCGATGCATCGGGGCTCGCCATTTCGCAAGGTCTCCACTTGAAAGACCTGGCCGCGCACGAAGGGGTCCGCTATCTGGACGATCCTGAGCAGATGGTCGTGAGCGTGGCGGCGCCAATGACGGAAGCCAAGCTTGAATCGCTCCTCGCAAGCGGTGCAGCTACGCCAGAGGGTGCGAAAGAGCCTGAAGTGGCAGCGAAGGGCAAAGTGGCAGGTGAAGGCGCTGAGGGTGGTGAACCGGCAAAAGCCGGTGCGGCAGCGGCTGCTCCTGATGCGAAAGGCGGCGACAAGAAGGGCGCTGCAGCGCCCAAGGCTGACAAGAAAGAAGCCGAAAAGAAGAAGTAACGGTGCGCTTCATCGTAGGACTGGGCAATCCTGGCGCGGCCTACGCCCACACCCGCCACAAC
>JANNXZ010000401.1:0-4458 GCA_031409835.1 Nitrospirota bacterium | reverse complement strand
AGGTAGCCCTCTTCCAACAGCCGTTGTTCCAGATCGGTGTTCGGCTGAATGCCTAAAAAGAACATGAGGGGGAAGACTCGCTCCTCACCCAGGATCGAGGCGACCTTCTTGTAGGACTCTACGCTTTGGAGCAAGGTCTCCTCGGTTTCTTTTGGGGAGTTCAATGAGTAGTTAAGTATGACTTTCCCCTTGAATCCCGCTTCTGCCAGATAGCGACAGCCATCGTACAGCTTCTCAAGCTTGAATCCCATGTGGAGGTTGTTCAACACCTCTTGGGATCCCGACGTAATGGCAACCTCAAGATCGCCGACGCCGGACCGGACCATGAGTCTTGCCATCTCCGGAGTGATGAGCGATGTCCGGATATAGCCGGACCACTCGATCTCCAACTTCTCGGCGAGAATCCGTTCAAGGATCTCGGTACATTGGGGATAGGCTTCTTTCCCGGTAATAAACTGGGCATCCGTGAACCAGAAACGCCTGGCGCCCCATTGATGGTAGTGCTGAGAGATATCCTTCACGACCATGGCGGGTGGCCGATAACGGACCCGCTTCCCTTCAATATACGGGTACAGGCAGAACGCGCAGTCGTAGGGGCAGCCTCGCTTCGACTGAACCCCGATGGACTCACCCAGATACTCCCGATATTGCGGAAAAATCGAAGTCAGGTAGGGCAAGTCGACGGTGAGCGCATCGAGCAGGGCTGGCGACCCCTGCTGGCCCTTTCGAATAGTCTTTCCCTCCCGGAGGATATAGCGCTCGTTCTCCAATGACTGGCCTTCAACCACCTTGAGAATGGCATCTTCACCTTCCCCAAGAATCCCGATAGTGCCTTCCGGGAGTTTCAGGATGAGCTGATCGGCAAAGGCCGTAAAGGCCCCGCCGCCGATCATGATCTGCGCCTTCGGGAACTCCTTCGCGATCAACCAGGGGTAGGAGAGCGCCGCCCGGATATGGCTGTAGTAGCGATAGAGCTGTTTTACCCCTGCAAACGAAGCGGCAATCCGCTTGAGTGGGTTGCTCGCAAAGTAGAAGTTAAACGCATGTTCCAGCGAGGAGTCTCCCTCGTGCGGGGAGAAGATCTGAATGTCGCGCCAGGAGAAACAGACGAGATCCGGCTTGAACTCGGTGGCGGCATCGCGAACCGCGCTGATCCGTTGAGCGTCTGGGAAAAGGGAAAGATCGAGAATGCGCTGCCGCACATCCGGCTTGCGCCGATGAATAAAATCAGCGAGATAGGTCACCCCGATGGGATAGACCTTCTTGCACGGCAGAAAAACGTAAAGGATAGAATTCATAGTCTAAAAGTCGTCAAGTCTGAAAGTCATAAAGTTGGAAGCCGAGGACATGATGACTTTCCGACTTTATAGACCTTACGACCATCATTTGGTGGCCACATGTATCGCCACAATCCCGCCAGACAGATTTCGATAGGTGACCTGACGAAAGCCCGTGTCGAGAAGCATCTGTTTCAATCGTTCCTGGTCCGGGAAATTCCGAATGGAGGCAGGGAGATATTCATAGACGCCGGTCGTGTCATGCGCCACTTTCGTGCCGATCCAGGGAAGCAGCCGAAAAGAGTACCAATCGTACAGTGCCCGCAACCACCCAAAGATCGGTCGGGAAAACTCCAGACACACAAACCGCCCACCAGGTTGCAAGATTCGGTGAATGTCCGTAAGCGCCTGCCGAAGATTGCCCACATTCCTCATGCAAAACCCTGTGGTTACGGCATTGAAGGTCCCATCTGGAAAGCCCAGATGTTCGGCATTGGCTTCGAGACAGGTAATTTTCTTCCCCAGGCCCCGCCCGGTGACTTTCTTCAGCCCCTCGACGAGCATGGCATGGTTCAGATCGGAAGCAATGACGCGGCCGTTGATGCCCATGCGGGGCTCGACCAAGAGCGCGAGATCGGCTGTGCCGGAGCCGACATCAAGTGCTCGGCCTGCCGTGATGACGGGGACATAGGAGGCAGTAATTTTCTTCCACCGGTAATGCAGTCCAAAGCTGAGAAGCGTGTTGTTGAGATCGTAGACACCGGCGATCGACGTAAACATCCGCTGCACAGCCTGTTCACGGGCCTGGCCGGACCAGGTCGAAACGGCGAGCGGGGTCTCTGGGGAATCAGTCCCCTTATGAACGGGTGGCGTATCCACATGCACCATGAGACCGTGGTAGCACCGGCCTTCCGGGTTTGTCAAGGTAGCCAAGGCCTCATGCTATAATCCCGCCCCTGATGCATAACTCGATCATCATTAAAGGGGCGCGGGAACACAATCTCAAGAACATCGACGTGACAATCCCACGCGACCGGCTCGTCGTGATTACGGGGCTGAGCGGTTCGGGCAAGTCGTCGCTGGCTTTCGACACGATCTATGCCGAGGGGCAACGGCGATACGTCGAGTCGCTCTCGGCCTATGCCCGTCAGTTCCTCGAACAGATGGGCAAGCCCGACGTCGATTCGATCGAAGGGCTCTCGCCCGCCATTTCCATCGAGCAAAAAAGCACCAGCCACAATCCCCGATCCACAGTCGGCACCGTGACGGAAATTTACGACTACCTCCGCCTCCTCTTTGCCCGAGTCGGACGCCCCTGCTGCTTTCAGTGTGGTGAGGAAATCACCGCGCAGACCGTGCAGCAAATGGTCGATGCCATCGGCCTGCTGCCGGAGGGGAGCAAGTTTCAGCTCTTGGCTCCGATCGTTCGCGGCAGGAAGGGAGAGTATCGAAAAGAACTCCTCGACATGCGCCGGGCCGGCTACGTCCGGGCCAGGGTCGATGGTCAGTTGGTGGACTTGGGCGAGGACATCGCGCTCGATAAACAGAAGAAACACACGATCGAAATCGTGATCGATCGGCTGGTAATGAAGCAGGGCGAGGCCATGACACGGCGGTTGGCCGATTCGGTAGAGACCTCGCTGAAACTCGCAGGTGGGCTGGTCGGGGTGCTGACAGACAATGGGAAGGTGTCACTCTATAGCGAGAAGCTCGCCTGCATCCGCTGCGGCGTCAGTTATCCGGAAATCACGCCGCGCGTCTTTTCGTTCAACAGCCCGCATGGAGCCTGCCCGGCCTGCGACGGCATCGGCTACGCCATGATCCTTCGACAGGGCTCAGGGCAGGCACCCAAAAGTTCTGACGATGAAGACTTCACGTTGCTTGAACCCTGCGGGGTCTGCAGGGGCGCGAGGCTGCGACCGGAGAGTTTGTCGGTCAAGGTAGCCAAACAGTCGATCGCGGAGGTGACGCATCTTTCCGTGCGAGCGGCTGCCGACTTCTTCGGTTCGCTGAAATTCACCGAGCGCGAATTGATGATTGCCCATCGCATCTTGAAAGAAATTCGTGAACGGCTTGGGTTTCTGGTCAATGTCGGCCTGGATTATCTGACGCTAGATCGCGCCGCCGCCACTCTATCCGGTGGAGAGGGCCAGCGCATCAGGCTCGCCACGCAAATCGGCTCCGGCCTTGTCGGCGTTCTCTACATACTCGACGAGCCCTCGATCGGTCTCCATCAGCGGGATAATCGGCGCCTGCTCCAGACCCTGCTACGCCTGCGAGACCTGGGTAACACAGTCGTGGTGGTCGAGCACGATGCAGAAACCATGATGGCAGCGGACCATCTGCTGGATATGGGGCCTGGCGCCGGGACACACGGCGGCCAAGTCATTGCCCAGGGCACGCCGACCGACGTCATGGGGAATCTCGACTCACTGACGGGCCAGTATCTTCGCGGCACACAGATGGTCAGCCTGCCTCGCCGCCAGCGCAAGGCCAAGGGGTTGTTATCCATCGTGGGAGCCACGAAACACAATCTCAAAGGGATGACCGCCAAGATTCCGCTCGGCCTGCTCACCTGTGTGACCGGCGTGTCTGGGTCCGGCAAGAGCACGTTGGTGCTGGAGGTGCTGTTCCATTCTCTCTCCCAGTTGCTCTATCAGAAAAAACCGAAGATCGATGGCTGCAAGGAGCTCCTCGGTGTCGAGGCGCTGGATAAAGTGATCGACATCGACCAGGCCCCGATCGGCCGGACTCCGCGATCGAATCCGGCAACCTATACGGGTCTGTTCGGTTTCATCCGTGACCTCTACTCCAATCTGCCCGAGTCCCGCGTTCGGGGTTATAAGCCAGGCCGCTACAGTTTCAATGTGAAGGGCGGCCGTTGCGAGGCCTGCCAGGGCGATGGGTTGATCAAGATCGAGATGCATTTCCTGCCGGACGTCTATGTGACCTGTGAGGTCTGCAAGGGCCAACGATACAACCGCGAGACGATGGAGATACACCATAAGGGGAAGAGCATCGCCGACGTGTTGAATATGACGGTGGACGATGCCGTAGAGTTCTTCGAGCATATCCCGTTCATCAAGCGGAAGCTCGACACCTTGCACGATGTCGGGTTGCATTATGTGAAGCTTGGCCAGTCCGCCACCACGCTATCGGGAGGCGAGGCGCAACGAGTCAA
>JANNXZ010000400.1:0-4266 GCA_031409835.1 Nitrospirota bacterium | reverse complement strand
CGATTCACGAGCGATGATTGGACGAGGATCAGGCGGGAAACAGTCGGGATTGTCTTCCAATCATTTCATTTGATTCCCGGATTGACTGCGGCGGAGAATGTTGCGTTTCCTTTGTTGTTGCGCGGGGAGCGAGGGACAGAGGTCCAAGCCCGCGTCGAAGAGGTGCTCGAGTTGGTTTCGATGACCGCACGACGACATCATCGTCCCAGTGAGCTCTCGGGCGGAGAACAGCAGCGTGTGGCGATTGCGCGAGCGATCGTGCATCGGCCCCAGATCATTCTCGCCGACGAGCCGACCGGCAATTTGGATTCCCAGCATGGGGCCGAGATCATTGCTCTCCTTCGGTCGCTCGTTCAGCGCTTTTGCCAAACCGTGCTGTTGGTCACTCATAGCACCGAGGCTGCCGCGGCGGCCGATTATGTTTGGGCCATGAAGGATGGGCGGCTCATGACGAGAACGCAGCGCGAGCCCACCACGGTGGTCGCGTGATGGATCTGTCGACCTCCATTGCCGGCGTGCGATTTCCCAGCTGTTTCATGAATGCCTCGGGGGCGCTCTGTGTCACGCGTGACGAACTACTGGCCCTCGGCCGATCCCGTGCCGGGGCCATCGTCACCAAGTCGATGACGGTTGAGCCTCGCGAGGGCAATCCGACACCCCGGTACGTTGGATTTCCTGGCGGGTCCATCAATTCCATGGGCTTGCCCAATCTCGGGTATAAGGCGTATGCCGCGCTCATTCCTGAATTGAAGAGACTCGGAAAGCCGGTTATCGCCAGTGTGGCAGGTCTCTGTGAAGACGATTTCCCGGCGATTGCAGCCATGATCAATGCGGCGAAGCCCGACTTGATCGAAGTCAATCTTTCTTGTCCCAACATTCCAGGCAAACCTCAGATCGGCTATGATGCTGAAGCCTCCGAGCGACTGCTGAAGCGGGTTCGAAAGGTGATCACCGTTCCGATGGGGGTCAAGCTGCCTCCCTATTTCGATCCAGCGCATCACAAAGCGATGGGAGAGGTGATTGGCCGTTGCGGGGTCGATTTTCTCAACCTGATTAACTCGGTCGGAAACGGGCTCGTCGTCGATCCTGAGCGCGAGGCGGTCGTCATCAAGCCCAAGGGTGGGTTCGGCGGACTGGGTGGTGCGATCATCAAGCCGGTTGCGCTAGCCAACGTGCGGGCTTTTTGGAAAATCTTCGAAGGGCGCATGTCGATTATCGGGACTGGCGGCGTGGTCAACGGCGTGGATGCCTTTGAACATATGCTGTGTGGCGCCTCGGCCGTGCAGATCGGGACGGTGTTGGTCGAGGAGGGACTCGACGTGTTCGGCCGATTGGAAATGGAACTGGCGGCCCAACTCAGCAAGAAGGGGTATGCGAAGTTGGAGGACTGCCGAGGAAAATTAAAAGAATTGTAGGCCTACTTGGCCCCGAACGATTTGGCAAGGAGCCCTAGCTGCAGAGCCCGTCGGAGTAGTTGCGCCACGTTTCTCACATTCAACCGTCGCATCAAGTTGAACCGGTGCACTTCGACCGTGCGGACGCTGATCGCCAGCACCTGCGCAATCTCACGGTTTGTGTGCCCGATCGACACCAGGCGAAGGATGTCACGCTGCCGAGGTGTGAGGAGTTCGGCCTCTAGTTCTTCCTGCAGCGGCTGGACTTTTCGATTCAGAGCTGTTCGTGCGCCCATCAATGACCTCTCATTCTTGACTCACGCGAGTCTAGCAAAGGTCTGTTTGACTGTAAACGAAACGGCCAATTTGTGCAGAACTCCGTCACGGGTCGCGAATGATTCGTTTCGTCCTTGCCCCATCATCCATGATGCGTCGTTCTGCTATGACCGCGCGCTCGTCTTAGATGACTATGCCATTTAGGCTCTATCTCGCTCTGATCCGCGCCCATGCGTTCCAGCGGCCATTTCGCACCCTGCTCAGCATCGCCGGAGTGGCATTGGGGGTGCTGGCCTCGGTGGCAATTGGGACGGCGAACATTCAAGTGCTGCGATCCTTCGAACAAGCGGTCACGACGGTAGCCGGTCCTGCCACATTGGAAATTGCAGGTCATGATCTTGGAGTGGATGAATCCACGCTTACGGCTGTCCGTGAGGTCGCGGATGTGGTGAGCGCCGCTCCGGTCATTGAAGAATCGGTCGTATTTACCCAGGGGGAGTTGCGTGGCCAGGCGATTGAGGTATTGGGGCTGGATCTACTCGCGGAGGCTGGTGCGCGTGGCTTTCAGATATCGCAGGCTGATTCCGACGTGGCACTGGAGGCGCTGCTGGCTCCAGACGCTCTGTATCTTGGCCGTCAGGTGGCGGCAGACTGGAATTTTGGAGTCGGTAGTGTCATCGAGGTGATGACGGGAGGGCGTGTCGTACGGCTGCGAGTTGCAGGGCTCATTCATCACGAGGCGGCAGGCACCTCTCTCTGGGATCGGCTTGCCGTCATGGATATTGCTGCGGCGCAGGTGTTGTTTCGATCGATCGGGCGGCTGGATCGTATTGAGTTGGTGACGACGCCTAACCGACCGCTCGACGACATCATTGTCTCCTTGCGCGCAGTTCTTCCTCCCCATCTTATTGTGCAACGACCGGCACAGCGGACAAAGCAGGTCGAAAATATGGTCTGGGCCTTCCAGCTCAATTTGTCGGTCATGAGTTGGGTCGGGCTGCTCGTCGGGGTGTTCTTGATCTACAACACGATCGCCTTTGTTGTGGCGCAACGGAGGCGTGAGATTGGCATATACCGCTCGCTCGGCATGACGGAGCGGCGGGTCGCAGGTCTGTTTCTTGTGGAGGCGGGACTGCTCGGTCTTCTGGGCGGGCTCTTGGGGGGGCTTGGCGGGGTGTGGCTGGCCAGTGGGTTGGTATCCCTTGTCAGCCGAACGGTCTCAGATCTCTATGCGCCGGTCACGTCCGGCGGGCTGATCCTGTCGATGGACATGCTGACCCTCACGGCAGTAGCAAAAGGGGTTCTGCTCGGGACAGTGGTCTCGATGGTGGGGGCTTTGGGTCCCAGCGTGGAAGCCGGCAGGACTGTGACCGTTCGCGCCTTGGCGCCGGGAGGCTATGAATCGACGCAGCAGCTGAGGGCGGGCTTGTGGGGGTGGATCAGCCTTGTGTTGTTGGTGTTGGCAGGCCTCTCTTCGCTGATGGGACCAGTTGGAGACTTGCCGCTCTTCGGCTATGTCGCGACAGTCTGTCTCTTGGGGGCGCTCTCCTGTCTTGCGCCGATCTGTATCAAGGTCTTGGGCTGGCGGCATCTTCGCCGGGAAAGCAAGACGATGATGCTAGGGGGAAGCTTCCGGCTTATCGCGGCAGACCAGGCGGCGCGTCATCCGGGCCGGAATGCGGTGACGGTGTCGGCATTGATGGTGGGATTATCGATCATGATCGGTGTCGTCGTCATGGTTCGCAGTTTTCGTGATACGGTCGAGTTCTGGGTGGACGAAACGGTGATGGCCGATCTCATCGTGGCGCCGCAATCCTGGCTTCAGGGGAAGCAGGCAGGGCAGGCCTCGCGCGCTTTGCCGGGGGCCTGGCGTTCGACCCTGTCGGCGATTGATGGCGTTGCCGCGGTCGATACCTATCGTGATGTGTATGTAGACGTTGCAGGTCAGCCAGTGGCGTTGGTGTCACGAGACCTTCGGCTCCATGCGCAGCGCAGCCGTTACTTGATGGTTCGTGGAGATTCAAGCGCGGCCCTGCGGCGAGCCGCCGAGAACGGAGGCGCCCTCCTATCGGAAGTGTTGGCGAATCGGCTAGGGCTTCGCGAGGGAGACAAGGTCTCGATCACGACGCCAGCAGGACCAATTGCCGTACCCGTTGAGGGAATCTTTTACGATTACGCGACCGACGGCGGGAAGATGGTCATGGATCGAACCTGGTATCAGGAACAATGGCGCGATGATCGGGTGACAGTGCTGTCCGTTTATCTGGCTGCCGGGGCGGATGTCGAGCAAGTCAGACAGTCGATTGTGACGCACGTTGCCGGGTTGGATGGAATGACGCTTCCACCGTTGGTGATCCGAAACCACGAGTTACGGAAAGAGATTCTCGAAATCTTCGACCGCTCCTTCGTCTTGACCTATGTCCTTGAAGCCATTGCCGTGCTGGTGGCCGTGCTCGGCATCGTGAACACCTTGGTGACGGCCGTGTTGGAGCGACGACGTGAATTTGCCACGTTGCGGGCGATCGGCGCCAGCACGAGGCAAGTGGAGCGATTAGTCTTGTGGGAGGCGGCCTATCTCGGGTTGATCGGGGCTGCG
>JANNXZ010000399.1:0-5407 GCA_031409835.1 Nitrospirota bacterium | reverse complement strand
GCGGCAATCTTTCCTTCGATGCCGCGCGAGCCAAACCCCCCTGGCACCAAGATACCATCGACCTCGCGCAGGATACGCTCGGTCCCTTGCCGTTCAATCTCCTCCGATTCGATCCACTGGACATTCACTCGCGTTTCATGGTCGATGCCGCCATGGACGAGCGATTCCGAGAGACTCTTGTAGCATTCCTTCAATCCCGCATACTTGCCGACCAGCGCGACTGAGACTTCATGCTTGGGATACTTGATCTTCTGGACCATCGCATCCCATTCGCGCAGATTAGGCGGACCAGTCTTGAGTTGGAGCTGGCGCACGATCAGCTCGTCCAGCCCTTCCTTCCGGAACACGATCGGCACTTCATAAATCGTTTCGACGTCCTTCGCCGTAATCACCGCATCTTTCTCGAGATTACAGAACATCGCAATCTTACCCTTGAGTTCCGGCGGCAGATACCGATCCGTCCGGCAGAGGAGAATATGCGGCTGAATACCGATCTCCCGGAGCTTGTTGACGGAGTGCTGCGTCGGCTTGGTCTTCAGCTCACCGGCGGTGCCGATGTACGGCACCAGCGTCAGATGGACATAGAGCACATTCTCACGTCCGACGTCGTACGGCATCTGGCGAATCGCTTCGAGGAAGGGCAGGCTCTCGATATCGCCGACCGTGCCGCCGATTTCCACGATCGTCACGTCCACGCCCTGGGAGATGCGCATGATGCACTGTTTGATCTCGTCGGTGACGTGGGGCACCACCTGCACCGTTCCGCCGAGGTAGTCACCGTGACGCTCTTTCGTAATGACCGAATGGTAGATCCTGCCAGTCGTGTAGTTGTTCTCTTTGGTGAGGGTCAAAGACGTGTATCGTTCATAGTGGCCGAGGTCCAGATCCGTTTCCGCTCCATCGTCCGTCACGTAGACTTCCCCATGTTGATAGGGATTCATTGTGCCGGGATCGACATTGATATACGGATCGAGCTTGAGGAACGTGATCTTCAACCCTCGACTCTCCAGCAGGTTGCCGATCGAGGCCGAGGCGAGCCCTTTCCCCAAGGAAGAGACGACTCCACCTGTGACAAAAATGAACTTGCTCATCGTAGCCCCCATCTTGTCTGATCGTATAATTCTGACACGCATACCACCCTTACCTGGAAGGGGCTGCCTTTAGCGCGCCCAACTCCTGTTTGCTACTGTCACTCTGCTGGAGCTTCTCTGCCGCCGACTCGACATCTTCCGGCGTATCCACGCGCAAGGAGACATGTTCAGTTTCCCAGACTCTGATCGGAATGCCATGCTCCAGCGCGCGCAACTGTTCGAGTTTTTCTGCATCCTCCAGCCGTCCAGTGGGAAGGGATGCCAGCTTCAATAGAGTGTCACACCGATATATGTACAGACCGAGATGAATGTAATGCAGCCCTTCGACCGCTCGGCGACCGACGTCGTCACGCACCAATGGGATCGGTGCGCGTGAGAAATACAGGGCGTTGCCAAGATGGTCCGTGACCACTTTCACCACCGAGGAATTGTGAACGTCTTCCGTCGAATCGATCGCGCGCTTCAATGTGCCCATTCCAGCGCCGCTCTCGATGAACGGCTCGATGAGATCCGTCAGCAAATCCGGATGCAGCGGAATCTCATCTCCTTGCAGATTCACAAAATAGTCCCTGTCGAACATGCGTGCCACTCCGGCGACTCGATCCATACCTGTCCGATAGTCTCCGGCGACCATCGCCACGCGCCCGCCGAATTCTTCTACCGCTTGTTTGATCCGCTCGTCATCAGTGGCAACTAGAACCTCCGTCACCGCTCGACAGGCCGCCGCATGTTCATACACATGCTGGATCATAGGCTTCCGACCAAGCATGACAAGAGGTTTTCCCGGAAAGCGCGACGACCCGTACCGGGCGGGGATCACCACCATGATGGATGGTGTGGCCTTAGTCATGGCAGAGCCTCCGAGAGCTGCTGTGCCGAGAGGGTCGCCGTGCCAACCATGCCAACGACAATACCAGCGGCATAGTTGGCCAACGTTGCGGCATCTCTCATTGAAGCGCCGGTCGACAGCGCGAGAGCCAGCGTCCCGATCACCGTATCGCCCGCACCAGTGACATCGAAAACTTGGCGAGCTTGAGTGGGAATGTGCCAGGAGACGCCCTCGCCCTCGTATAAACTCATCCCCTTTTCGCCGCGCGTGATGAGCACCGCTCGGCAGCCTAAACGCTGTCGGATGATCGCACCGGCTTCGTTGTTGGCCTGATCGTCATCGCCATGGACCCCGGCGGCTTGGGTCGCTTCAAGGTGGTTTGGCGTGATGACCGTCGCCCCCTTGTAGTAACTGAAGTGTTCGACTTTCGGGTCGACGACCAGGGGGATGCCGCGAAGTGAGGCGAGCCGCGTGAGTTCCGACATCAGCGTGGCGCTCACGACCCCCTTAGCATAGTCCGACACCACGAGACAGGACAGTTCCCGTAATCGCGATTCCACGTAGCGAAGAATCCGCCGTTGCATCGCCGGCTTGAGTTCCGCGCGGCGCTCCACATCGTACCGCACGATCTGCTGATTATGCGCGATGACGCGGGACTTTCTGGTGGTCGGACGATCCTGGTCGATCACGACCCCTCCACGTCCGGAACGTGTCGATCCTAACTCTTTGAGAAGCATCCGGCCGCTTTCATCCGAACCGATGACACCACAGAGATCGGCTTTCCCCCCTAGAGCCAAGATGTTATTGAAGACGTTCGCCGCGCCGCCGAGCCTCAAGGATTCGGAATCGACATGAACCACCGGCACCGGAGCTTCCGGCGAGATGCGGCTCACGCGGCCCCAGATATAATGGTCGAGGATGAGGTCGCCGATGACGAGCACGGAAGCTTGTGGGAACCGCGAGATATACTGCCGAAGCGCTTGAGAAGACGCGGCACCCCCGCCCTGAGCCTCGGAGCCTGCCGCAGCCTGGCGCGTCACTTTACCTTTACCTATTGAATAGCCTTGCCGAATCGATCCCATCTGACCCACTCCATCATTTGACCTTGCCCGCTCCACGACCAGTAGATACGGAACGCCTTCCCGCGAACTTTTTCCTCGCGCACGAACCCCCAAAACCGGCTGTCCAGACTTTGGTCGCGATTGTCGCCCATCACGAAATAGGAGCCCTCGGGCACGGTCACCGGCCCGAAATTGTCACGCGGATTGATCGTACCGTCGATGACCCCCGGATCGATCCGTTGGGTGAAGGATTTATCGTTCAGCTCGACCCCGTTCACCAACACGGCTTTATTGCGCAGTTGAATGGTATCGCCTGGAGTCCCCACGATCCGTTTAATGAAATCCTTTTCCTCGTCTTCAGGAAACCGGAACACGATGACGTCTCCCCGCTCCGGTTTGCCGAATTCGATGAGGGCCTGCGAGGCGTAGCAATTGATGGGAGGAAAGCCCGCTGAAAACTTGCACTGACTGGGCCATTGAATGCCGTAGGCCAGCTTGCTGACCAGGATATGATCTCCGATCAACAACGTGGGAATCATCGAGCCGGAGGGAATCTTGAAGGCCTGGACAACAAACACCCGAATCGCAAAGGCCAGGAGCATCGCGACGACAATGGCCTCTCCATACTCGCGAAAGAGCGACTTCTTGCCCGACCGTGCCACCGCCGACGGCTCGGCGAACACCACCGGCGCACCTGCGGCATCCGTCGGCCCCGTTTGAGTCCCGGGCCTGAGATCGTCCGATGGGGGATGCTTCATGTCCCCGCTCATTCCTCACCGACTTTCAAGATGGCGAGGAAGGCTTCTTGCGGCACTTCTACGTTCCCGACCGATTTCATGCGCTTCTTTCCTTCCTTCTGTTTCTCCAAGAGCTTGCGTTTCCGCGTAATATCGCCGCCATAGCATTTCGCCAGCACGTTCTTCTTCATGGCGCCAATCGTCTCGCGCGCAATGATCTTGCTTCCAATCGCCGCCTGAATGGCAATCTCATACATCTGCCGTGGAATGAGTTCCTTCATTTTCTCGGCGAGCAGACGCCCACGCTGAATGGAACGATCCTTATGGGTAATAAACGACAGGGCATCGACCGCCTCACCATTCAGTAAAATATCGAGCCGCACGAGATCGGATTCGCGATAGCCGAGCAGCTCGTAATCGAGGGAGGCATAGCCCTGCGTGCGTGACTTGAGTTTATCGTAAAAATCGAGGATGACTTCGTTGAGCGGTAACTCATAACTGATCGTCACCCGCGTTGGATCGAGAAAGTGCATGCCCTGTTGGATACCACGACGCTCCTGGCACAGCTGGAGGATGGCCCCCATGTACCGTTCGGGTGTAATGATCGACGCCAGAATAAATGGTTCCTCAAATGAGTCGATACTGCTGGGAGGCGGGAGCTGCGTTGGGTTATTGACCTCCAACACCTCGCCCTTGGTCGTCAACACGCGATAGACGACAGTCGGCGCGGTGGTGAGGAGCGTCAGGTTATATTCCCGCTCGAGCCGCTCCTGAATGATTTCCATGTGCAGCAGGCCCAAGAAGCCGCATCGAAACCCGAACCCCAACGCGAGGGACGTCTCGGGTTCGTAGACGAATGAGGAGTCGTTCAACCGCAGCTTGACCAGCGCATCGCGTAAATCTTCGTACCGGCCCGTGTCGGTAGGATAGAGCCCGCAGAACACCAGCGGCTTCACTTCTTTATACCCAGGGAAGGGCGCGCTCGTGGGCGTCACGGCGTCTGTGAGTGTATCGCCGATTTTCACGTCCGCCACTTCTCTCATGTTCGCGCAGAGGTACCCGACCTCGCCGGTCAACAGCTCGGTCTTCTTCGTCCTCTTCGGGGTGAATTGTCCGACTTCCATCACTTCAAATATCCGGTCGTTCGACATGACTTTAATTTTCATCCCCGGTCGCAGGGCTCCATCCACAAGTCGTGTCAGCACGATCACACCCTGATAATTATCGAACCAGGAGTCGAAAATAAGCGCCTTGAGCGGCGCCAGAGGATCGCCGGACGGCGGAGGAATCCGCGCAATAACCGCCTCCAACACCTCCGGCACGCCCTTTCCATCTTTTGCGCTGATGGGCAGGGCGTCGCTGGCATCGAGCTGTAAGATTTCCGAGATAGAGTGCTTCGTCCCTTCAACATCCGCACTCGCCAAATCGATCTTATTGATAACCGGAATAATCGTGAGGTTATTGGCCATCGCCAGATTCACATTGGCAATCGTCTGAGCCTCAACCCCCTGCGTCGCATCGACGAGCAAAAGCGCGCCTTCGCACGCAGCCAAACTGCGCGACACTTCATAGGTAAAGTCGACGTGACCCGGCGTATCGATCAAATGCAAGGCATACGTCTTCCCGTCCTTAGCCTTATACCGGACTGCGACCGCATGGGCCTTGATCGTGATTCCGCGTTCACGCTCC
>JANNXZ010000398.1:0-4037 GCA_031409835.1 Nitrospirota bacterium | reverse complement strand
GGATCCTGCATGATCTCCATCATAAAGGGGATCGTCGTTTTCACCCCGCGCAAGACGTATTCTTCAAGCGATCGTCTCATACGGCTGACGGTTTCTTCCCACGTACGGCCACGCACGGTGAGTTTGGCCAACAGGGCGTCGTAGTAGGGTGGCACCGTGTAGTCCTTGTAGACGGCTCCGTCGATGCGCACTCCGATCCCACCTGGTGAGAGATAGGCCGTGATGGTGCCGGTGCAAGGCCGGAAGTTGTTCTTCGGGTCTTCCGCGTTGATGCGGCATTGGATGGCATGGCCTTGAAGCGTGACCTCCTGCTGCGTGATTTCAAGAGGCAGGCCGGCGGCAATGGCAATCTGATTGCGCACGATATCGATCGCCGTGATCTGCTCGGTCACCGTATGCTCGACTTGGAGGCGAGGGTTCATCTCCATGAAGTAATAGCGGTTGTCCTGATCGAGGAGGAACTCGACGGTGCCGGCATTGTCATAATCGACCGCCTTGGCGATGGCGATGGCCGCTTCACCCATCTCGGCGCGAAGAGCTGGCGTGAGAATTAGGGATGGGGCAATCTCGATGAGCTTTTGATGCCGGCGTTGAATTGAACAATCTCGCTCGCCCAGGTGAATGATGTTGCCATGCCGGTCGGCCAGGATTTGAAATTCGATATGATGCGGCCGCTCGATATACTTTTCGAGGAAGATGCTTCCGTCACCGAAGGCAGCTTGGGCCTCCCGTGATGCGACGGCCATGTTCTCGCGAAGTTCAGCATCCGACCGTACCACCCGGAGACCGCGTCCTCCCCCGCCTGCGCTGGCTTTAATGATGACAGGGTATCCGGTGTCTTTTGCGAACGACAGGGCGTCCTTCACATCGGTGATGCTACCCTCTGTGCCGGGGACGATCGGGATGCCGACTCGTTTGGCCAGATCGCGGGCTTTGACCTTGCTCCCCATCAAGTCGATGGCTTGCGGCGATGGGCCAATGAAGGTAATGCCGGAGGTCTGGCACAGCTGCGCAAACTGTGAGTTTTCTGAGAGAAATCCATAGCCTGGATGGATGGCATCGGCGCCAATTCGTAGAGCCAGGGTGACGATCTGTTGGCTATCCAGGAAGCCTTTGACCGGTCCTGGGCCAACCATGTAGGCCTCGTCCGCCTTCTTGACGTAAATCCCGGTCGAATCGGCTTCGGAGTAAATGGCCGCGGTCGCGATGTTCAATTCGCGGCAGGCGCGAATAATCCGCATGGCGATTTCGCCGCGATTGGCCACCAGAATTTTCTTGAACATAGCGGTCCCGCACTCCTGAGATCGTTCGTGATTCTGCGAGAGTTATCGGGGAAAATGAGCGCGTAAACTAGCACAGGGTCAGGAGTCCTGTCGAGGGAAGCAGGGGGAGAACAGGCCGGCTTTCTCGGAGAAACGAGCCTACTTAGACTTAATCAAGACAGGTTTTGACTGGGCGCTTCCGCCGCCCGTGACGATGATGACGAAAGACATCCCCGCTTTCGCATCTGGCACGATGGCTTCAATCGACGAATCGCTCATGAATGTGAAGGCGACGGGAATGTGTGAGGCCGCGCTGAAGGTCACGGTATGAAAGCATTCCTTCGTCCCAAAACTCTCGCCGGAGATGGTAACTGTGTCGCCCGGCTTGGCCTCGTCCGGCTCGACCTTGGCGATCCGAGGGTGCTTGCTTCGGTCGCAGATAGGGTCTCGTTCAACTGTTGCGGCATCGAACCCCTTGATCGATTCGATACCGTAGAGGGTGAATCCGGCGCCATCGACCATCGCGCCTGGCTCTTCTGCGTAGGAGGCGGTCATGGGTGAAGCGATGCATCCAATGAGTCCCAGTAGCACGAACACTGATGATTGCCATATCTGCATAGGCGCCTCCTTCAACCACGGCAACGCACGATTATTTCTCTTTGATTGGAGTGTACGTCTCGGCAATGAGCTGTTGGCCAGCCGGAGACAGGACGAACTGAGTGAATGCCTCGACCAGGGGATGCCGTTCCTTCTTGGACAAGAGAAGGATGGGGCGTCGGAGCGGATAGCGGCCATCTTTGACGGTGGGGCCTTCCGGTTCGACCTTGTCGATAGGTAAGAGCTTGACGGGGACGCCGCTTGAGACGACGGACAATCCTTGGATCAGGGACAGGTAGGCAACCGCAGACAGAGGGGGAATCGTTCCCACGACGGTTTTGACGACCTGTTCATCGGAGCCAATTACCTTGGCGGTAGCGGTGATCTTGCCGGTGATGCCGAGCTGCGACTCAAACGTATCGCGAATATTTTGGTTGCGAGGCCGGTCGATGACCAATATTTTTGTCTCTAGTCCGCCAAGCTCTGACCACAACGTGATCTTACCGGAGAAAATATCGGCCACTTGTTGCCGTGTGATTTCTTTCATGAAGTTGGAGAGGTGGACGAGCACGCCGATTCCATCCCATGCGATGGGCGTTGCCGCAAGGCCTGGGGCTTCAGTTCCGGTGACGGCGACGTGGGCCTGGCCCGATTTGACCATCTCAACCGGTTTCGAATTGGCATCCCACAGGACATCGAGATAGGCTCTCGGATTGGCTTTTTCAAAGGCGTGGGCGAGGGCTTCGATGGTCGTGAGTTCTGGTCCGTTGCCGGCGATAGTCAGGCTTCCGGTGACGTCCGCACGGGCGACAATCGCCATTCCACAGCTGAATAGAAGGCTAAGGCCTAGCGAGAGCACGAGTCTCGGGATCATGCGATTTCCCCGGGGATACGGTGGATGTTGGGAAGTAAAGAACGACACGCGTACACATGCCGGCCACGCTCAATGTCGGATAGGCTCCTAATTCAGTTCTCCGTTGTGCCGCCAGTACCGGTAGAGGGATCGGAAGGTGGAGACGAGTCGGGCGCTGCGCGCTTGCCCATCAGCGGCGGAAGTTTGGCGAACTTGTCCATCCGCTCATCCAACATACTGTAGGCTTTCATTTCGGCGAAGCCGGTTTTGTGAGTCCCTTTCACTTGTGTCGTGCAGGCAGACAGTAACCGCGTGGCGCTCTGGGCCTGGCAGTGAGGGCATACGGTGTCCTCCACTCTGGCATGGACGGATTGAGTGGCCTCAAAGTGTTTCTCGCATTGCCCGCAACGATATTCATAGATCGGCATGGTTCGTCTCTTTCACGTCAGATGAAAACCGCACAGAGAGAGAAAGCGCTCTTGACCGGCCATTGAGCTTTGCCTTATTCTACACAGCTCGTTGATATGACTTCTAGTGGCATGGAGGAGGATTTCGATGTCCCTGTTGATTCGTAAATACAAGAGTGTCAGTGGAATGAAGCAAGAAGAGCGGATCGACGATCCGGATCGGATCGAGCGGTACATGAGGCTTTTCGAAAAGGACGATATTAAGAAGCTTGAGACAGGCGTCAAGGTCTTCATCGAGAAGGATGAGTGGCAACTCCTGCCCTAACCCAGTGAGGGGTAAAGGGTGAGGAGTGAAAGGTGGCTGAACCGTTGTTTTCATCCCCCTCACCCCTGACACTTCACCCCTCACTGTTCCCACAATGAGCTACTGGATTCACATCGCGCGTTCGATCGATCGGGTCACGCTCCACAAAGATCGTTGTTCGGAGGTGCCGTCTACGTCGATCGGCTCCTCAAGCGACTTTTGGGAAGGCGGGTGGTTCGATTACCCCGATAAGGCGCGAGCGCTAGCGGCGATGGAACAGGCCGGAACGACCGAACAGCGCCGCTGTGCGTTGTGCAAAGCCTAAAAAGGCGAAGTTCTGAGTTATGAGTTCTGGGTTCTGAGTGCTGAGTTGAGGACAGCTCGGTTGCTTCGGTTTCGCCCGAATACTCAGAACTCAGAACCCAGAACTCAGAACTTCGCCTTTTTAGGCTTTGCACAACACACAACGGCGCTGTTCGGTCGTCCCGGCCTGCTCCATCGCCGCTAGCGCTCGCGCCTTATCGGGGTAATCGAACCACCCGCCTTCCCAAAAGTCGCTTGAGGAGCCGATCGACGTAGACGGCACCTCCGAACAACGATCTTTGTGGAGCGTG
>JANNXZ010000397.1:0-1686 GCA_031409835.1 Nitrospirota bacterium | reverse complement strand
GCCAGAGCAAACATGGTGAAGACCGGCATGGCCGCTTTTGTTTCACCGATTTCACGCACCCGCATGGCAATCTGCGCGGGAGCGTAGGCATCGAGCTGGGTACTCTGTGTGGAAGCTGTGGTATCCATCGAATAATTAAGGGGTCGGCTCGAATGATCTTTCAGATTCGTCCACTGAACGCTGACGGCTGATCGCTGACAGCTCTATTATGTAATCAAGCTGACTCGCATGCGCCTCAGTTCCGCTTCGTCTTCCGGATCGAGTTCGTCCCGTTCGATTGGTTCCACACGCACGGCAGACACCTTGTATTCAGGACACTTTGAACTTTCATCCGCGCTCGACGACAGCAATGCGTTCACCGTCGAAGCCGGAAAGTGAAAGCTGGTGAAGAGATGCCTCGGAAGGACACGTTCACTCCCGACAACAGGGAGCAGGGCCTCGCCACGGGCGCTCACCAGACGGACGATCTCACCGTCGTGCAGATGCAACGCTGCCATATCGGCCTGATGCATTTCCAACACATCGGTATCGACCAATTCCAGAATATCCGTCCGACGCGTTTGAGACCCGCAGTTGTAATGTTGAAGAATACGGCCCGTGGTCAGCACAAAGGGATAGTCCTGACTCGCCGCTTCCCCAGGCGGCAGGTACTCGACGCCGACAAAGTGCGCCTTCCCTTTCGGGAATGTCTCCTGGTGCATCAGCGCGGTGCCTTCATGTGTCGCAGCCGGCACGGGCCACTGTAAGCCGGCAGGCTGGTCGAGCCGGTCGTAGGACAGACCCGCGAACATCGGCGTGAGCCTCGCAATCTCGTCCATGATCTCCGAGGGATGCCGATAGGTCATGGGATAGCCCATCCGATTTGAGACTTCGCAGACCACGCGCCAATCCGGAAGAATCCCGTGAGGCGGCTCCACCGCTTTCCTGATCCGCTGAATACGCCGTTCAAGATTGGTAAATGTACCGTCCTTTTCTAGAAACGATGCGCCGGGCAATACCAAATGTGCAAACTTCGCGGTTTCGCTGAGAAACAGATCTTGCACCACAAGAAACTCCACCCGCTTCAACGCCTCGTGCACTTTCTTCAAATTCGGGTCGGTCTGCGCGACGTCATAGCCGATGATCCAGAGCCCCTTGAGCCGGCCCGCAATCGCCGCGTCCCACATGTCGGGCGTTTTCATGCCGCGTTTCGTGGGCAACGGACGGCCGGTAATGGTCTGATGCAGCGATGCCAGCTTCGGGTCGTCCAAACTCTGGTAGCCAGTGAAGTAGGTCGGGAGGCAGCCCATATCCGAGGCCCCCTGCACATTGTTTTGTCCACGCAAGGGATTGATACCGGTGCCCGGTTTTCCGATGTTGCCGGTGGCCAGGGCGAGGTTACAGAGCGCGATGACCCCATGACTGCCCCAGCGATGTTCCGTCACGCCGAGACCATGACAACAGTACGAGGCATGGCTGCTTCCATAGAGTCGAGCCGCCTGGCTAATGAGATGGGCCGGCACACCGGTGATGGCTTCTGCCGTTTCTGGCGTACAGTCCGAGACGGTCTTGATCCAGTCATCAATGCCTTCGGCCCTTGCCGCGATGAAGGCCTGATCGAGGAGCCCTTCCTTGACCAGGACATGGCCCATCGCATTGAGTAAGGCGACGTTCGTGCCGGGTCGCAGTTGCAGATGCAGATCGGCC
>JANNXZ010000396.1:0-5954 GCA_031409835.1 Nitrospirota bacterium | reverse complement strand
TATGCGGGCACGAAGGGCGATGCGGTCTTTAAGAGCCACGATGGCGGGCAGCGCTGGGCTTCGATGCGCTCAGGGTTAGACGATGTCACGATCTCGTCGGTGGTCAATCAATTCCTCTTCGATCCCGCGGATAGCAATCATATCTATATCGCCACGACGATGGGTGTGTCTGAGACGAGAGACGGCGGCGAGCATTGGGTGAAGAAAATGGAAGGGATGAAGGAAGTGCTGATGGTGGTTACGCTGGGTATGGATCCGACGAGACCGGCGATCTTATACGCCGGCACGAGCGGCGGAGTGTACAAAACAATCGACGAGGCCGAGCATTGGGAGAAGGTGAACAATGGTCTCGTGTCGCCTGACATCATTAAGTCGTCGCGGGCGTTGAATGTCACGTCGGTGCTGGTCGATCCGTTTGAGCCGGATACAGTGTATGCCGCTACTTTGGCGGGACTCTATAAGACGACGGATGGCGGGAAGGCTTGGGTGCGGATTGGGCAGTCGCTACAAGATCAGATGTTATTTTCAATGCTCTTGGATCGCACGAAGAAGGGCGTCATATATTTGGGCGGTCGGGAAGGTGTCCATCGGAGCGATGATGGTGGGGTGACGTGGGGCACGCTGAATGCGGGGCTTGCGACGCTTAATATCCGATCACTCGTGCAGAGTCCAACCGATCCTGACGTGTTCTATGCAGGCACCAACGGGAGTGGTTTGTATAGGAGTAAAAATCGGGGGGAGACCTGGGAATCGGTGCCGACTGCGCTTTCAAGTCAGTGAGGGGGATTATTGCCGCGGAGCGGTGCCGCGTTCTTGGATGGTCGAACCGACTGAAGATGACCCGAACGACGAACCAACACCCGACTCTCCGAGGCTTGAGCCAACGCTAGAGCCGCCGAAGCTCGATCCTACCGTCGAATCCGACAGGCTAGACCCCACGGTGGAACGTTGTAGCGATGAGCCGACCGCCGAGGACTCCTCGCTGTTGAGTCTCGATTCTCCAATCGAAGGTCCGGCGCGACCAGTTCCCCCAATAGCGAAGCCGGCTGGGCCGGATGAGCCGATATCGTGGCTGTTCCGCGAGGAGGCTCCGACATCTTGGCCGGTCACGCCTTCCCCGCCGATTGTGTTGCCAGTTTTCGGAGTTTTTCCGATACTCGGCCCAGCAGCTGGTGCGTTGCCGATACTGGCGCCCGTTTTCGGCCCTGTCGACAGCTTCGGCGCACGAATATCTCTCTCAATCGATTCTTCCATTTCCCGAATCGCGTGGGCTTCCCGGCCTGAAGCTTCAAAGTCTCCTGCATCGCGGGTGTTGGCCGAGGTGCTGATGCGTTCGAGCGTCGCGCGCAGTTTTTTCAGATCAGCGCGGGCCCTGGAGACAGTCGGGATCATTTCGCGTAGCATAATGCCGCGTGAAGCTATCGAATGATTCGACATATTAGCCTGAGTGGACTTGAGTAGATCTCCAACCTCGTCTCCCATTTCTTGGATCTGCTGAAGTTCCGTCAGATCGGTCTTACAGCAATCGAGGAAGTCGCGATACTTGTTCAGGAATGTCGATACGTCGCCTTGCAGATTCTCGATCTTGAAGTCGCGTGGTGGTTTATCCCCAGTAGGTGTTTCCACTTCTTGCTCTGTTGACGTGGTTTCTTTTTTCTCAACAAGCGGCATGCATCCCGGCTCTTGCTTCGCTGAATATTGCCGATCGGCTTTTTGATCGGGGCACCAATAGAGCGTTGATGCTGCGGACGCCTTGGCGGTGGTGATCCCGCTGAACGTGAGGGCGACTCCCACCATGAAGACGGTCACGCAGAGGGTCTTGACTGTTGCGAGTGAATGCATAAAAGCATTTTCAACCCGACGCGAATCCTTGTCAACGAATCTCACTAACTTCGTGCGCGTAACGGCGTGCTGATCAAGATGTGATGTCGTTAAGCTAGCCATGTTCCGATAGAGTGAACAGCGAGCGTTCGGTGAACCCGAGTCTGCCACTTGACCATCGGCGGTGACGATTACCCCGGCCACATGCCAAATAAGCTCTCTCTGTAGGGTTTGAGTTAACTTAAAACGGGAGAACTCTCCCCACACATGGAGTGCGGCATCCCAGATCGCACTCTTTCTTTCCATCAGGTTTCAGGGAAAAAATGAAAGCGTCAAAATCTTCATAAGTGCATGAATTTTCTATTGACAAGTCTTTGAGTGAGTGTATACTGCGCCAATTAGTGGGAGAAAGTGGGTGAGTCTGGTTAGTAAGAATTTATGGAGGCCTCTCGACATATCCCAGTCATGTCAAAAGAGGCGCTATTTTGGCTGATCCGAGAGAATGGCCGAATCTATCTTGACTGTACGGTGGGATACAGTGGGCATGCTGAGAAAATACTTGAGGCGAGCGGCCCTGACAGCAGACTTATTGGGATTGATCGTGATGCAGTGGCCATCGCATCCAGTCGAGAAAGGCTCGCACGATTCGGCGACCGCGCGTTCCTTCTCCATGGTCATTTTGTGGATTTGAAGCGGCATCTTACTGCCTGTGGCATTGGCCAGGTCGATGGAATTCTGTTTGACCTTGGAATCTCGTCCCCGCAGTTGGAAGAGCCTGCTCGAGGATTTAGCTTTCAAGGGGATGGTCCTCTGGACATGCGTATGGATCAATCGATGAGCGGGACCGCAGCCGACCTGGTCAATCGATGGGCGGAAGCACAGTTAGCCGATACAATTTTTCAGTTCGGCGAAGAACGGTTTTCTCGACGAATTGCGCGTGCCATTGTCCGCGCGCGGGAACGCCATCCCTTGGCGACGACGAAAGAGTTGGTCTCGGTGATCGAGGGGGCTGTTCCAGCGAATTATCGGCATGGTCGTCTTCACTGTGCCACCCGCACGTTTCAAGCCATTCGTATTGCAGTGAATCACGAGCTGGACTGTCTCGAGCCGGCGTTGCGCGACGCGACAGACGTGTTATCTCCTGGCGGCCGCCTCTGCGTGATTTCATTCCATTCGCTCGAAGATCGGATTGTCAAACACACGATACGCGCGCTCTCAGGCAAGGACGATCCCGTATTGGCAGTGCTCACCAAGAAGCCGCAGATCCCTGCCAGGGAGGAATCAGACCGAAATCCTCGATCCCGCAGCGCCAAGTTGCGGGCTGCCCAGCGGGTATCCAGGGAGGGTCATTCATGAAGGCGTTGACGATTGTGGCTGGGGTGCTGTTGGTCTTCGTGTTTGTGTGGGAGCGTGTGGATGTCGTTCGGTTGGGCTATCAGATCGAACGGTTGAAGACCCAGAAAGTATTGCTGGAGCGAGAGCGGGATCAATTGCAAGTGAAGTTTTCCGCGCTGACGGCTCCGGAGCGGATCGCGAAAGTAGCGACAGAAAAATTGGGGCTGATTCCGCCGCAGCAGGGACAAGTGCTGATGGTGCATCAACGGGAAGAGGCTCCGAGCCTGTCACTCCCACCCGTGGAGCAGGTCCGTCTGGCGAAACGTGAGTCAATTGGGAGGGAGAGCGAGTGACTGTCGGCCCTTCTCGTGGTCGTCGCTATGTGATGCTGCTCCTGCTCCTTTGTGGGTTCAGCGTTATTCTATTTCGACTGGTCACACTCCAAGTGCTTCAAGCAGCAGAACTCACGGCGAAGGCGGATCGGCAACATCAAAAGACCGTATCCTTCGAGGGGGCCCGAGGCATGGTGTCGGATCGGCACGGCAAAGTGCTCGCGATGAATGTGGAGGTGCCATCCGTGTTCGGCGTACCGACGTCGTTGGAGAGTCCATCGACCGTTGCCCGTCATCTTTCTCCGGTGCTTCAAATTCGAAGCAATGAGCTTGAGCGAAAGCTTCGGCAAGACAAGAGCTTCGTGTGGTTGGCTCGGAAGATCGAGCCTGAGCAAGGCCGTCGACTGGAGCAGTTGTCGTTGGACGGCATCGGCGTGGTGATGGAGGGGCGGCGGTTTTATCCCAAGGGCCCGTTGCTGGCCCATGTCCTCGGATTTTCCGGGATGGATGGGCAAGGGCTTGAGGGTCTCGAGCGCCGATACGATTCGCACCTGCATGGAGAGAAGCGCGTGACCGTATTACAGCGCGATGCGTTAGGCCGCACGGTATTTCCCAAGGGATTGTCGGAGCAAGCGCCGACGCCGGGACATGCCCTGACGCTGACTGTCGACGAGGTCATCCAATACATTGCAGAAAAAGAACTCGAAGAGGCCGTCACTCATTCCCGCGCCAAGTCCGGCACGATCATCGTCATGGAGCCGCAAACCGGTGCGCTTCTCGCGATGGCCGTCAGTCCACGATTCGATCCGAATGTCATTGCCGCATTGACGCCTGATCGGTGGCGTAATCGTGCCCTGACCGATACGTATGAGCCCGGGTCGACCATGAAAGCGATGGTTGCGGCTGCGGCGCTTGAAGAAAAAGTAATGACGCCTGACTCCATGGTCTTCGGTGAAAACGGCCAGATGGTGATCGCGAGTACGACGATTCATGACCATGAGAAGCTGGGGTGGATGACGTTTTCTGAGGCAATTCAAAAGTCCAGCAACATCGCCGCCGCCAAAACCGGGATGGCCCTTGGAGAACAGCGGCTGTATCACTATCTCCAAGCATTCGGATTCGGCCAACGTACTGAGATCGACCTGCCGGGTGAAGTGAACGGGCTCTTGAAGGCGCCCAAAGACTGGGGACGTCGATCGGCAGCGTCGATTTCGATGGGACAGGAGATCGGGGTGACGCCTCTCCAAATGGTGTCGGCAATGGCGACTCTCGCCAATGGGGGCGTGATGATGAAACCGTACGTGGTATCCGAAGTGCGCGATCAGAAAGGTCGCGTGCTGAAGGAAGTGCGACCACAAGTGAAGCGGCGAGTCGTGTCACCGGATACAGCCCGGGCGATGACGACGATGCTGGAAGGTGTCGTGACGAATGGGACGGGAACCAAGGCGGCCATTCCTGGTTTCCGCGTGGCGGGTAAAACCGGAACCGCGCAAAAAATCGATTCACGAACCGGGGCCTATTCTTCTACGCAGTTTGTCGGGTCGTTTGTCGGGTATGTCCCGGCAGAATCTCCGCGGCTGGCGATGATCGTCGTCCTGGATGAACCTCAAGGCGAAGCGTGGGGCGGGACTGTGGCAGCGCCAGTTTTTCGGAGGGTCGGGGAGCAGGTGCTCAACTATCTTGGCGTGTCCAGAGAAGACACTGTGAAAATCGCTCTGGCGATGAAAGATCACTAAAGGGCCATGGCGCGCGATCCCATCACCCTCACACAGTTGCTCGCCGCGCTCCGTGGGCAGGTTGAGGTTTTGGAGCAGCGCGGCACGGTGAGTCGTCCGGTGCATGCGATCACGGACGATTCGCGAGCGGTGACGGACGGGAGCCTTTTTGTTGCCGTGAAGGGTGAGCGAGTTGATGGTCATGGATTTGTCGAGCAGGCTATCACGGCCGGAGCGCTTGCGGTGATTACGCAGGCGCCTGTGGCATCGGGGTCGGTATCGTTCGTGCGGGTGGCTGATTCTCGCAAGGCGCTGGGTCTTCTTGGCAGCCGGTTTCATGGGGATCCATCCGCCCGTCTCAAGATGATCGGCGTGACGGGCACGAATGGGAAGACGACGACGACGTACCTCTGTAAAGCGTTACTGGAAGGGATTGGCCGACGGGTGGGGTTGATTGGCACAGTGGGGTATCAGATCGGACAGGAAACACTACCTGCCCCTCACACGACGCCAGGCGCACTTGATCTGCAAGCACTCTTGGCGAAGATGCTCGAAGGCGGACTCACCGCCGCAGTAATGGAAGTATCGTCCCACGCCCTCGCGTTAGACCGAATATCGGGTTGCGAGTATGACACGGCGGTCTTTACGAACCTCACGCAGGATCACCTCGATTTCCACCACACGATGGATGAGTACTTTGAGGCGAAGTTGCGATTGTTTACCGGGTTGGCCGGAGGGAAGAAGGCCGGGA
>JANNXZ010000395.1:0-5555 GCA_031409835.1 Nitrospirota bacterium | reverse complement strand
GCAGATGTTTGGTCCCGGGGTCGATAACGCCATCGAGAAGTATCTGGTGCCCAGCCGGGAACTCTTGGCGGTGCTCCAGCTCTGGCGCGCGAGTCAGCAGATCGTTTTCCGCTACGATGTCATTCCCGGCCCGAAAGTGTTCGAGACCCAGATCCACGGCAAACGGTTCGAGATGTACAACGACACCGTACTGGGGTTCAACAAGTCGGGCAAAGAAGTGGCGCGGATTCAGGTCGAAGAACCGATCTACATTCGGCCGGCCGAGCGGGTCAACTGGTTGTAGGATTCATCGCGACCAGCGCAGGACAGGGGGCGGAGTTCCGTCAGGGACTCCGCCCCTTGTGTTTGAACCAGCTTCTTGGTGCTTCACCGGTCTTTCGGCTCAGGCCTTGGCTGCTCCTTCTGCGCACTTGACGCGTCTCAAGAGGTCCAGTAGAGTTGCGGAGCAAACAGGATTCCTCTATCAAAGCTGGGGTATCATCGGCGTGACCTCTAGTCAGCAACCATCTGTCCCATTTGCTGCGCAAGCCATACCCTTCGACGAGTTTTTGGTTTCAGGAAAACTCCCGGATGGCTACCTCGCTAGCGAATATCTCGCTCAACAATTTGTCGAACGCCTCGTGCACTATGTGCTCAGTGTTCCAACAGGCAGCTATACCATGGCTAATTTGGGCCAGCTCCTTGAACAGATCGACTCTCGCACGCAGGTTCTCTTCTTCAAACGTCTTAAAGAAACTAGCCCCGAGAGCCTTAAAGATTTCGCCCCGCTCTATTACGGATTCATGAACGAGTTTCATTCTCTTCTGTTTACCTAGTCCAACAGTTTTTCCTGTAGATAGCAAGTTACCTTGTCCGGTGTATATTGCCCATGATCTGTCTAGTTCTTCCTTCCGAGTCTTTCCGCCGCGCGTCGATATGATGGTGCGCATCGTGGGCCTAGGATGAACGATTGGCGGGCCGTTCGACCCATGGGTCGGTCCATTACGGGCGAGGTGGGCTCGTCCGGTCTCGATCAGTCAGCCATCCGCATGGTAGCGAGCCACGCACCGGGGTCCATGGAACACGGCCACGGTCCCATCCAGATAGGCGTGGCCTCGCACCGTGACCGTCACATCGTGGAACCGGTGTGGGGCTTGCGGGATCTGCAAGCGCGGGCGGTGATTGTGCCGGGTATTGTCGTTGGCGACGACGCGTTCGTCTTGCACACAGAGAATCTCGGCGAGGGGCGGGCGACCCACGGGATGAAGGCCGTCCCGACTTTGGGGGCCGACACCGCACCGTGCGGGTTGTAGGCTGGGAGAAACCGCTCGGGGAGATACCGGTTCGCCGCCGCCAGCTCGGTGATCCCGGCCAGCGAACTCTGTGGGCAATCGGTCCTGTAGGGTGCGGAAGGCGCGTTCCGACCGGCCCCGCGCGTCCGGTGAATAGGCCGGAAGCAGCGTGATGCCCCTGGGTCATCCGGGTCGTATCGACCGTGCCCTCCGCCCCTCGGTGTACCAATAGTGCGCCCCCGACCGGCATAGAGGGAACTGAAGAGCCCCGTCCTCTCCATCACCTCCTGCAGGCCCCGGAAGCTGCTCAGGGTTCCTGCTTCCTCGACGAAGAAGGCCAAAGAGATCTCCGTCGTCGCATCGTCCACCATCACAATCAAATCCCACTGGCAGCCGGGCCCCCACTCATGGGTGGAGCCGTCTTGGTGCCGCATCATGCCTGGCAGCGGTTTCCTCGGCCGCTTCGTGCGATGCGCCCCGCGCCGGGGCACCCGCACCCCATGTCCTGGCCTGCAAGGTCTTCTTGGTCCAACGATAAGAGCGGTGCCCGCCATGCTCGGGGTGCCAACGCTCGTGGACATGCTTGACGGTCCAGCCGGTGTACCGGGTCTCATACCGCTCACCCTGCGGAGCGCCTCCTCCACGGGCACCGCGCGGGCCGAAGCTCGGCCGCGTCGCCGATCCTGCAAGCCCTCCGCCCCCTCGGTGGCATAGCGGCCACTCCAGCGGCGAACGGTCCGCTCGGTAATCTCTAAGAGCTCTGCGGCCTCTGCCATCGTGAGTGTCCGTCGTTGTCGCCGCTCATACAACGCTTCGAATCGCAGCGGTCTCACCTCCTGTCGTATGGTCGCCCGTGGCATTGTGGCCCTCCTTGAGGGCGCACCCTCAACCGGACAGATCACGTGCTATCTACACGCCACAATATCGCTGTTGACAAATATCGAATGCCACAATAAACTGCAGCCCGTGCTGGTTCTCTGAATATTCTCAGGGAGAAAAAGGGAACCCGGTGCGAATCCGGGACTGCCATGCAGCGGTCAGCGAGAACGAATCCACAACAGGCACTGGCTCTTTAGAGCTGAGAAGCAGTGGATAATAAGAGCCAGGCGAAGGCCGAAGTGCTCGCGAGCCCGAAGACCTACCAGCATCCGGCATGGGAGAGACAACCTGAGCCGGTTTCGACCTGGGAGCTTCGAGGGAGGTGAGTAGGTCTGAGCTGGTTCGGATACAATCACCTCTTCCGTCCTCGTTCACGACCAATCCTCTCATATTGTTGTTCAGTCACCCGTAAGGGTGTAGGTTTATCCGAGATACACTCACGTATCAATGCACATCTTGACTGGCAACTTCTCCTTGCGGTCCTACGTAAAGGGGAACCCCTTTCTCCTAACCGTCGAAGGAGGAGCACGTTTATGTTGAGCGAATCTGTCACGGGAATCACGAGTTCCGCTGCTTCCTCAGAAACCGCTCTGCCTCAAAGTATTCCGACCGACGATATATATCCACAGCACACCATGCGAGTAAAAAATCGCAATGGCTTCTCAGAGCCCGTCGATGTGCCGAAGATCGTGCGAGCCATAAATTGTTGATGTACCATTCCGCCATCAAAAATACCTGGACCGTGAAAGAGGTCGACTTATCCACCGACCTGCAGGATCTGCGGACGAAGATAAGCGCCGCAGAGCATCACCTGGTATAACCGTAGCCGCGGTGAGCCAGGTAATGGTTTTCGAGGAAAGTTACAGCGAGTGGCCGCTTGTTGTGAGCACGTGTAGTTTGCACTAAGGGCGACGATTTCTGCATGAACGAAATTACCCATCATACCGACGGTTCCCTTGTAGGCAGACCCTGGAAGGGGTTTTCCCAGTATTGGGACTGGGACGTCATTCCATTTCTGGCCATCCATCTGATGTGCCTCTGGGCCGTTCAGACTGGAATTCGTTGGGAATGGGTTATGCTGGCCATCGGCAGCTATTATCTGAGAATGGTTGCCGTCACGGCGGGATATCACCGATACTTTTCCCATCGCTCGTATAAGACCAGCAGGCTATTCCAGTTTATTTTGGCATTCCTCGCGATGACATCCGCACAGAAAGGCGTGTTGTGGTGGGCGGCTCACCATCGGCATCACCATAAATACTCAGACCAGAAAGAAGATATTCATTCCCCACTGCAACGAGGATTCTGGTTTTCTCACGTCGGATGGGTCTTGTCGGCAAATTATATGCAAACCGATTTTGCTCTCGTGAGAGACTTTCACCGATATCCTGAAATCCGCTTCCTGGACCAGTTCTACTTCATCCCGCCATGCGTGTACGCGGCGGTCATGTATAGCGTATGGGGGTTCCCGGGTCTCATCTGGGGCTTTTTTATTTCGACGACCGCGCTGTATCATTGTACGTTCTTCATCAATTCCCTTACGCACATGATCGGACGAGTCAGGTACAAGTCCAACGACGGGAGTAAGAACAGTTTCATGCTTGCCGTCCTCTGCTGTGGAGAGGGCTGGCACAACAATCACCATCACTATCAGTCGGCCGTGAATCAGGGATGGTTCTGGTGGGAAATGGATCTGTCCTATTACGTCTTGTCACTCCTGTCTTGGTTCGGGATCGTGTGGGATCTCAGAACGCCCCCCGAACAGATCAAAGCCAGAACGATTGCTGCTGAACGTAGATCACACGGGGGGCACGCACCGCCAGCTCACAGTCCGTAACCGCCATAAGATTTCCACTGCACAGATTCGATTGAGATCAATAAGGATAGGCACGCGATGAGTCACAAACAGAGTATTCAGCGATTGCTCGACAAGGCCCAAATTAAAATCGATGGCACTCAGCCTGGAGATATCCAGGTGCATAATGACAAGCTCTATGGTCGTGTCCTGGCCGAGGGGTCATTGGGGCTTGGCGAGTCATACATGGATGGATGGTGGGATTCCATCCAGCTGGACGAATTTTTCGCAAAGATCCATACCGTCCAGCTCGATAAGGAGATCGTCGATAAGCGCCTCATCGTCAATGCAGTTAAAGCACGCGTCTTCAATATGCAGAATAAACGACTCTCCAAGAGAGTGGCGCAAGAACACTATAATTTGGATAACGATTTTTACGAAAAGATGCTGGACCCGCACATGCAATACACCTGCGCCTATTGGAAGGGGGCGCATACTCTGGCAGAAGCACAAGAGCAGAAGCTGGACCTGATCTGTCGGAAGCTGCAGCTTCACAAAGGCGACCGTATCCTCGAACTCGGGTGCGGGTGGGGAGGCTTCGCGCAATATGCGGCCAGCAAGTACGGTTGTTCGGTGGTGGCCCATAATATTTCTTCGGAGCAAGTCGCCTTTGCGCGCCGATGGTGTGCGGGCCTTCCCGTTGAAGTGATTCAGGGGGACTACCGGGAAGCGACCGGCGAATTCGACAAGGTCGCTGCCATCGGTCTGACGGAACACGTGGGACATAAGAATTACCGGACGTTGATGGAAACGGCCCATCGCAGATTGAAACCGCACGGACTCTTCTTGCTCCACACCATCGGGAACAATGCCTCAGTCACCACTTCCGATCCGTGGTTCGACAAGTATATTTTCCCGGGCGGTATGCTTCCGTCTGTGGCCCAGCTCAGCGCCGCAATGGATGGACTGCTGGTGATGGAGGATTGGCATAATTTTGGACCCGACTATGCCACAACACTCATGGCCTGGCAGAGCAATGTAGACAAGCACCGGGGGGAACTTAAGTCGAAGTTCGACGAGCGCTTCCATCGAATGTGGCGATATTACTTGCTGTCGCTCGCAGGAGCATTCCGCGCCCGGAAGATTCACCTCTGGCAAATTGTGATGTCCAAGCAGGGCGTACTGGGCGGATATGAGTCGGTGCGATAACCGGCATGATCTCACAGCAGGAATACGCCGACAAACGAGCGCGTGTGGTGACAGCCATTCGCGCGACGAACGCAGCCGACCCTCTCGCACTTGAAAAATCCACATCCAATCTATTCCGGCAACGTGTGCAGGCGCGCGTGCATCGACTTGATCTGCGCGATTTCAACCATGTCATCCGGGTGGATGAACGCGAGCAGTTTGCCGAAGTCGAAGGCTTGACGACCTATGAAGACCTGGTCCGGGAAACACTCCCATTCCGGCTGATGCCCACTGTCGTCCCTCAGCTCAAGTCGATCACGATTGGGGGAGCCATCGCAGGCATTGGTATTGAATCGTCCTCATTCAAGTATGGCTTTGTGCATGAAACAGTGCAGGAACTCGAAATCCTTCTTTCAGACGGC
>JANNXZ010000394.1:0-3418 GCA_031409835.1 Nitrospirota bacterium | reverse complement strand
GGGGAAGTCCATGCCCATATGCCGCTCCATTCGGCGGACGAGCAGAAACAAGAAATTCTTGGACCGGTTCGCCTGCTCAAAACCAAGTACCATCATGACGCGACCCTGTTTCGTCCTCCCTATGGAGAGTTCAACGATGACACGGTCAACGTGGTCCGTGCCCTCGGCCTTCAGTTTATTCTGTGGAATGTCGTATCCGGCGATCCCGACCCCACGCTTACGGCGAACCAAATTGAGGGCCGGCTGAAGCGGTTTGTCCGAAAGGGAAGCGTCATCGTGATGCATGCCAACGGGAAAGGCCAACATACTCACGAGGTGGTGCAAGATCTCCATCAACATCTCTTGCCGGAGCGCAATCTCATCCCGATGACCGTGAGCGATCTCTTAGTCTGTACTGGTGAGGCAGCCCCATGACCGACCCATTCGTTCGACCCATGACGACGGAAGATCGAGCTGCCGTTATTGAGTTGCTCGCCGGCTCCGACCCGTGGAAACGACTAGGCTACCACGCCAAAGACTGGGACAACTATTTCACACCGCTCCCAGAAGGCCGTGACAGCTATGTCGTGGACCAGAACGGCGGAGTGGCCGGCATCGCGGTCGTTCGTCAGAAGTTTCTGCTCGGCGACTATTTAGAACTGCTTGGAGTGGCGGACTGGGCGAAAGGCAAGGGGTTGGGGAAGCGGCTGCTCACTCACATTGAAGCAGCAGTCTTTGCGAGGTCGAAGAACCTGTTCGCCTGCGTATCGGACTTCAACGACCAAGCCCGGCTTTTTTACAAGAAGCAGGGCTACCAGGAGATCGGCCCCATGCCGAATTTTTTGATCCCGGGCAGCGCCGAAATTCTGCTGCGCAAGACCAGCGGATCGGCGAGGGAGAAAATAGCATAGTAATCAGCCATCAGCCCTTAACCTCCGGAGGCTGACAGCTGAGGGCTGACTGCTTATAATCAGCACCATGAAAGTCACCAAGCTCCTCCACACTCGCATGCGCGTCAGCGACTTGGATCAAACGATCAACTTCTACACCAACGTTCTCGGGCTGGAGGTTTTAGAGCGGAAGACGTCGCCGCGTGGCTCGCAGCTGGCTTTCTTGAAGGTTCCCAACAGCGAGGAGCTGATTGAACTGACCAGTTTCCCTCCGAGCGGGCCAGTGAAAGTGCAGGAAGATCTCGTCCATCTGGCTTTTCAGGTGGAGAGCCTCGACGACACCATTGCATCGCTCAACGCGCAAGGGGTCAAGATTACAGACGGTCCCACGCAAACCTCCTCCGGCAGCCGCTTCATTTTCATCGATGCTCCGGACGGATACGAAGTCGAGCTCATCGAACGCCCGCCTGGCGTCAAGATCGTCTGAGCCAGACGTCGCACCCTCTTTCCCTGCCCATGCCGTTCATGCTAGGTATCTCTCCCTGTTTCTCTCTCTACTCAAGGAGCTGCGCATGAAGAACGGGTTCTTCCGCGGGCATGGGCTGGGCAATGACTATGTGGTGATGGACCCCAAGGAACTGTCGTTCTCGCTCACCCCATCAAGGGTCAAAGCCATCTGTGATCGCAATTGGGGCCTCGGCAGCGACGGGATACTTGCGCTGGTCCCGTCAAAGAAAGCGGACTTCGGGCTGCGCATCTTCAACCCTGACGGCAGCGAGGCGGAAAAGTCCGGCAACGGCCTGCGCATCTTTGCCCGCTATCTTCACGCCACTGGCAAGACGAAAAAGAAGCACTTCACCGTTGAGACTAAAGGAGGGCTGGTCACGATTGCGCTCCATGTGGACCGGCATGGGGATGCGAGTGCCGTCACTGTAGAAATGGGCCAGGCCACGTTCAAGCCGGCCGCACTTCCCTGCACCCTCACGACCAATGAACTGATCGAACAGCCTATCGATGCCGCCGGCCAATCGCTTATTTTTAGTGGGGTCAGCGTCGGCAATCCCCACTGTGTCGTCTTCAAACCAGCCGGGCAGTCCTGGTCACGCGAGGATCTCTTGAAATTGGGACCGGCATTAGAGAACCATGCTCTGTTCCCCAAGCGAACGAACGTGCAACTTGCCGTGCCGACCGGCCCGAAGGAACTCTTTATCTTGATTTGGGAGCGCGGCGCCGGCGAAACCCAGGCCTCCGGATCCTCTTCCTGCGCTGCTGCGAGTGCGGCAGTCCGGCTTGGGCTAGTGAAGAGCCCCGTCACGGTGAAAATGCCGGGAGGCAGTCTCAACATCAAGGTTGCCGCAGACTTTAGCCTCACCATGAAGGGCCCAGTTGCCGAAGTCGCGCGAGGAAGCCTCAGTCCCTCCTTCGTTCGTAGCCTGCGCTGAGCGAGCAATCAGCTTTCAGCCCAACTCCCCGGCCAAGTTGCTCCGGAGTATCTTGGGCCGTAGAATGGCGTCATGCACGCAATCTTCCAATGCTGACTGCTGAAGGCTGAAAGCTGATGGCTGCCTCCCCCGAGCTCCAATCAAAACTCGACCACCTCCCGGACCAACCCGGCGTCTACCTGTTCAGGGACGAGCAGGGCGATTTGCTCTACATCGGGAAGGCAGCGGTTCTGTCCAATCGCGTCCGGTCCTACTTTCAAAAGGGGGGCGATCACTCTCCGAAAACCACCGTGCTGGTCAGTCACATCGTAGACCTTGAAACAATCGTCACCCGATCAGAACTCGAAGCGCTCATCCTCGAAAGCAATCTGATCAAGCAGCATCGGCCTCGTTTCAACGTCGTCTTACGAGACGACAAGCAATACCCTTACCTTCGCCTGCCGATCAAAGAAGACTTCCCACGCCTCTCCATCGTTCGCCGCGTACAACAAGACGGCGCACTCTACTATGGTCCCTACACGCCGGCTGGCGCCTTGCGGGAGACGTTGAAAGTCATTAAAAAGGCTTTTCCCCTCGCCACCTGCACGATTGAGATAGACGGCAAGGCCGAACGGGCTTGCATCGAATTCGAGATCAAGCGGTGCATGGCGCCCTGTACCGGCAATCAATCGAAAGAGGACTACCACCACATCGTCGCGCAGGTCCGCCAGTTTCTGGAGGGGCGCGACCATGAATTGTTGGACGATTTACGTACTCGGATGGAAGGGGCGGCGGAACGTGAAGAATTCGAGGAGGCGGCGCGCTTGCGCGATCGGCTCTTCAACATCGAACGCACCCTTGAGAAACAGCGTATCACCCAAACGACGACCACCGACCAAGACGTGATCGGCCTGGCGCGGCAAGGCTCGGCGGTCGATCTTCAGATCCTCTTCGTGCGCGGCGGCCTCCTGATCGGACGCAAAGACTTTTTCTGGCCCCATTCTGCCGACACCGGAGACGAGGAACTCGTTCGATCCGCCATCGAACAGTTCTACAACAAAGACGGTCAGCCGCCCAAAGAGCTGCTCATCCCCACCGACCTCGACGACGTCACCGTGATCGAAGAGT
>JANNXZ010000393.1:0-2746 GCA_031409835.1 Nitrospirota bacterium | reverse complement strand
GATCTTCAATAAAAAGTCGTGGAGGGTCTTCTCCGTTTCAAGACTCAGGAGCGGCGGCGATCCCTGCTCTCGGTGATGGAGCACTTTCAGATATTCACTGCCGCCCAAATCCTCTTTCGTCTTGCCCAGGAGGAGAATCGCGTCGCCGTCCTGCTTGAACCACTGCGTCATCGTCTTATCGGCTGACTCGATCAGACCCACCATTCCCAACATCGGGGTGGGATAAATCGAGAGACCGTTGGTTTCATTGTAGAAACTCACATTGCCGCTGACGATAGGAATCGCGAAATGTTCGCAGGCATCTTTCATCCCCTCGATCGCCAACACAAACTGCCACATGACATCGGGGCGCTCAGGATTGCCGAAATTCAAACAGTCCGTCAGCCCGATCGGCTCCGCGCCGGAGCAGACCAGATTCCGCGCCGCCTCGGCCACCGCAAGACGAGCCCCTTCATAGGGATGCAGCAGGCAATAGCGGCTATTACAATCCACCGTCATCGCGAGAGCTTTATTCGTCCCCTTGATCCGAACCACCGCCGCATCGGAACCGGGCCGGATCATCGTGTTGGTCCGCACCATATGGTCATACTGCTCATAGACCCAGCGCTTGCTCGCAATCGTCGGCGACTCCAGCAAGGACAACAGCGCCGCATTCGCATCCTTCACATCGGGCAGCGCATCGTAGTTTAAATTGGTCAACATGTCCTGGTAGCCTGGCGGCGAATAGGGACGTTCATACCGTGGCCCATCATCGGCCAGCGACTTCGCTGGAATCTCTGCCACTACTTTGCCCTGATCTCTCACACGGAGAATCCCATCGCCCGTGACCCGCCCCACCACCGCCACGTCGAGATCCCATTTCTTGCAGATCCTGATACATTCCTCTTCCTTGCCCGCCTGCGCCACCATCAACATGCGTTCTTGCGATTCCGACAACATGATTTCATACGCCGTCATGCCCGGCTCACGCCGAGGCACATCGGTCAGGTCCAGATCGATTCCGTTACCGGCACGCGATGCCATTTCACAGGACGAACTCGTCAACCCTGCAGCCCCCATATCCTGAATACCCACGAGCAAATCGCCAGCCATCAGTTCGAGACACGCTTCCAGCAAGAGCTTCTCGGTAAAGGGATCGCCCACCTGCACCGTGGGCCGCTTTTGATCCGACTGGTCGTCAAAGGAATCGGACGCCATCGTCGCACCATGAATTCCGTCTCGGCCCGTCTTCGAGCCGAAATAGATCACCGGATTACCGACCCCTGCTGCCGTTCCAAGGAAAATCTTGTCCTTGTGCGCAATGCCAAGGCAAAACACGTTCACCAGCGGATTTTGCGAATAAATATCGTTGAAAACGATTTCGCCTCCGACCGTCGGCACACCCATACAGTTCCCGTATGCAGCTATACCAGCCACAACGCCCTTGACCAAATGTCTGTTCTTCGCATGATCGAGCCCGCCGAACCGTAGCGCATCGAGCAAGGCAATCGGTCTAGCACCCATCGTAAAGATGTCGCGCAGAATCCCTCCCACCCCTGTCGCCGCACCCTGATAGGGCTCGATGAACGAAGGATGGTTGTGCGACTCCATCTTGAACACCGCGCAGAGCCCATCACCGATATCCACGGCGCCGGCATTTTCCCCCGGCCCCTGCACCACTCGCGGCCCCGTCGTCGGGAGTTTCTTCAAATGCACGCGCGAACTCTTATACGAGCAATGCTCCGACCACATCACCGAGAACATGCCGAGTTCAGTGATATTCGGTTCCCGCCCAAGTATCTCGATGATCTTCTTATACTCATCGTCCGTCAGATTATGCTGCGCGATGAGGTCTTTGGTAATAGCTTGGACGTTAGATTGCATTTCCTGCCTGTTTAAACCTTGTTCAAGAGTTCGAAGTATTCGTCGCGAGAAATTCCTGCTGTCCGCAAGTTGTTCTTGATGATGAACACGGGAACTTCGTCCCAATCAGGAATCACCACCGGCCTTGCCACACCTGGCTTCACATACACAGAGTGATCGCCCTCAGTTCGCACACACTTGAAGCCGGCCTTTTCCATAACTTTGCGTAGCTTCCATGCCGGGATTGCGGTAATGCGTGACTCGGGGCTAGACTGCCAATGACATCACTTCAGTGGCAACAATGCGCGGCGACCGCCACGTGCCATCCGTTCCCCGTTGGTATCCAGCCTCTTTCAGAATATCGTCCAACGTGCCGAGCTTTTCAGCTTCCTCGACGAATAACCGCACAGCCGTTTTCAGATTCCCCCTCGCCTCATCTACATTATGCCCACAACTGGAGACATCCAACTCGGGACAGTGGGCCACAAAGCTCTTACCTTCCTGGAAAATAATCGCGTCAAACTCAATTGGAATCATCGTAGCCTCCACATCAGACTTGGCTTGCCTTCTGAAATCTCGGCGATCTTCTCATACTCGTCGTCCGTCAGATTATGTTGCGCAATGAGGTCTTTGGTAATCACTTGGGCTTGCATGAATCATTCACTCCAACGCTTAGACAGGCGCGGCACTAGTACGCAAGAGACCGGACAGCTCCAATACTCGCTTTGACCAGACACTCGATTCCTCAGCAAAACGTCGCCGCTGTTCAAGATCTACCCAAACACGGCTCCAGCTACACTGCCATCGAGCAAGCTGGATTTGCAAAGCGACAAGTTCTGCTGCCGTTTGTATCTCAGCATCAGCCGCCGTCCACTCAATAAAGTATTTGCTCTCATCGATCAGG
>JANNXZ010000392.1:0-8569 GCA_031409835.1 Nitrospirota bacterium | reverse complement strand
CGCTGATCTTTCAGTATTCGATCGGCGACAAGCCTGTCCCCCGAGGAACGGGCATTGCGTGGGACACAGGCATTTCCGGCGCCGTCTTCCAATCCGGGGAGGCCCGGATTACGAACCAGGTCAACCAGGACACAACCCATCTTCACTCCATCGATCAGACGACGGGCTTTGTCACTCACGGCATGATCACTGTGCCGCTCCGGCGCTGGAGAAGCGAGCCGATCGGCGTCTTGAACGCGTTGAACAAACGCGAGGGGCCGTTCACGAACCATGACCTCAGACTCCTCACGATCATTTCTGCATTTGCTGCACTGGCCATTCAGCAGGCCAAGCAATTCGAGGATGCCAAGAAAGCTGAAGTGGTGACGCTGCTCGGCAACATCGGCCATGACCTGAAAAATCTCTTGACCCCCGTGTGCACCGGCATGGAATTGCTGAGGGACGAAGTCAATGAGCTATTCGGCAAGATGAGCACGGCTGAGCTGCGCGAGAAGAATGTCAACAAGGATCTCTGCGATGAAGCCGGTGAGATGGCACAGAACGGTATCCGGCGGCTCCATGATCGCGTCAAGGAAATGGCCGACTGTGTCAAAGGGTTGAGTGCGCCTCCCGATTTTGCGCTCTGCAAAGTTGGGCTGGTCATCCTCGAAGTGTTTCACTCACTGCAAGGGGTGGCTCGGGACAAGCAGATTACCTTGCGAACCGATGGGCTTGAATCGTTGCCGGAATTCCTGGCCGACGAGCGGAGGCTCTACAACGCCTTTTACAATCTCATCAATAACGCCATTCCGGAAACGCCGCCAGGAGGCTCGATCACCGTGCGGGGGCATCTCGATCAGGACACGGGGGGTCTTGCGCTGGCTGTGACGGACACCGGGCGCGGGATGCTTCCCGAGATTCGAGACCGTCTCTTTTCAGCGAAGGCAATCAGCACCAAGAAGGGCGGCACTGGACTCGGTACAAAAATCGTCAAGGACGTGGTGGACGCGCACAAAGGGAAGATCTGGGTGGAAAGCGAGCCGGGTGTGGGCACGACATTCCATCTCCGGTTTCCGCTCGATCCCACAATCAGGCATTCGTAGTTCGCGTGAAACGTTATTCGTGAAGCGCAGGACGCCATGAGACATGTACGGTCGCGGTCAAGGTTGAGCGCGTATCTGAGCTGTTGTTATCAGCCTCAGCCTTAACCTTCCGAACCTGTCGGAACGTTGTCTCTCAATTTACTCTCGTTGACAGCCTTCTTCACGGCTCCCAATAACCGCGCTTGATCAAACGGTTTCACGAGGAATTCCACCACGCCTTGCCTAAACAGCGCCGTGACTTTCTCCACCGTTCCTCCGCCAGTCATCACAATGACGGGGCACGATGGGAACTGGGAGCGAAAATGGGGGATCGCCTCCATCCCACTCATCTTCGGCATATTGAGATCGCAAATAATCGCGTGTACCGTCAGCGGATTGTCTCCCGATTTCACCGTGGCGATTCCCGCTTCTCCATCTTCTGCTTCGATGACGTCGTACCCTGCCTTCGTTAAGATGAGGCGCACGGATCTTCGTATCTCCGGATCGTCATCCACAACAAGCACTCGCCCTTCACTCATAACGTCCATTTCCCCTTTTCCGGCAGGCCTTTAACCCGCATTGTGCCTATCCCTTCAGTCAGGATTACTTGCCGATCCTGGGGCGGAGAGAGTCGCCGTGGTCATACCGCTCCAGACGGCCATGGACCCTGCCGCGTGAAGCGCAAGACACGCGAGAACGGCGCGATCTCACGTTCGAAGTTCGGGGTTCCGAACACTTCAGCCTGTCGTCAGCCTCAGCGTGAACCTTGTCTCACGATCCGCCCTTGTTGACGGCTCTGTTCAGCGCCCCCAATAACTGCTCTTGATGAACCGGTTTCGCGAGGAATTCTATACCGAGGTCTTTAAACAGTTTGGCGGATCTGGCCAGCATTTTTGATCCGCTCAGCACGATGATCGGACACGACGGGAACTGGGAATGCAAATAGGGGATCACGATAATCTCGTTGATCGTCGGCATATTGAGATCGGTAATAATTGCGCTCAGCGGCAGCTTATTCGCTCCCGATTTCACCGTGACGACTCCCGCTTCTGGATCTTCGGCTTCGTCCACATCGTACCCTGCCTTCGCCAAAATAAGCCGCACGGACTTTCTCACGTCCGCCTCATCGTCCACGACCAGCACCCTCCCGTTGCTCATAGTGTCCGTCCTCCTTTTCTAGGTTAGGCCCTTCGCGTTCTCTTGCAGATACCTCTTGTGTATCTGGTCTGTGTGGTCTGTCTCATTTTTTTTGGTTACACCAGGCCAGCCAGATCGACCAGATGCTCCCGCACTGGATGGTCACGGTACTGGTATACGGAATAAAGATCAAGGGATATCCCCTCAGATGAGGGGATATCCAGTTGGGGGGATTACGTTGGTGATCCTGATGGGAGATAATCGCCAGGGTATATCAGAACCAGACGGTTGAGATTCCTCAGCCGTTGCCGTGCTGTTTATGAACACCTCTAACTCGCCTGGGAAACGGCTCGACATGACGACTTCACAACTCTCCGACACCACATCCCATCAATTACCCACACCCGAAGCGCACGAAGCGCTTACGCAGCTTCTTGCTAGACGAGAAAGGGAGCTTGCTGCTGCGCGGAGAATGTCGGAGGTCTTTTCTCAACACATCACACTCCAAGACCTGCTGGAGCAGGGGCTGAATATCGCACTGGACGTCGTAAATGCGGAAAATGGCTCCGTGCTGCTGGCCGACCCCGACAATCGCTCCCTTGTCTTTTATCACTCCATCGGTCAACAACCTGTGCCTTCGGGTACAGTCCTGCCCTGGGATGAGGGCATCGCTGGAACGGTATTTCGGACGGGAATTCCTGAAATCGTCCCTGACGCACAAACCGATCAGCGCCACTTTAAAAAAGTCGATGAAACGACCGGCGCCATTACTCATGACATGATCACGATTCCCCTCAAGCGTTGGGAGGGTGACCCCATCGGTGTCATTCAAGTCATGAACAAGCGCGGGGGGAAATTCCTCGACCGAGACGACATGGCTATTCTCACCATTATCTCGTCACTCGCCGCTGTCGCGATTGAGCATACTCGATTGGTGGAAGCCGCCAAGCTTGCCGAGGTCGCACGATTGATGGGCAACATTACCCACGACATCAAAAATCTCCTCATGCCAATTGTCTGCGGCGCAGGAATCCTACAGACGGAAATCAACGAGATGCTGGATCGTATGCCCGAGATTGAAACCCAACGAGCCCATGCCAGCCGCAAACTCTGCAACGAAGTCATTCAGATGCTGAAGGACGACGCGCATCGGATTCACGATCGCGTCGGGGAAATCGCGGACGCAGTTAAAGAGCTGAGCACCCCGCTTGATTTTTCCGCATGTGAAGTGGCCGGCGTCGTCAGCAGCGTGTTTCGCTCTCTGGGGATTCTTGCCCAGGAAAAACAGGTCCGACTACGCACCGAGAACTTGGAGTTACTCCCGTTGATCGTGGCCGACCAGCGACGACTCTACAGTGCGTTCTATAATTTGATCAATAACGCGATCCCTGAAGTGTCCGCTGGCGGCTCCGTGACCGTGTGCGGACGACTTCCTACGTCTGAAGGCGCGATTGTGGTGTCGGTCGTCGATACGGGTGGGGGAATGCCGCCGGACGTAAGAGACCGGCTCTTCACTAAACGCGCCATCAGTACAAAGCCAGGCGGGACAGGACTCGGCATGAAAATCGTGAAGGACATCGTCGATGCTCACGGGGGAACGATCTGGGTTGAAAGTGAACTGGGAGTTGGGACGAAGATACACATCCGACTGCCTCAGGTGCCAGGAGAATCGACTCGCTCTTGAGGCGTTCTGAGTTAATCCAGACAACTCAGAACGCAGAACTCAAAACTCAGAACTTCTGTGCTCGTCCAGCCCGCCTCACGAGTATCTAGGCGTTGACGTCCTACTCAAACACCGCTTGCTCTCCGATCGCCCGCCTGACGGCATCCAACAACGTTTGTGCCTGAGACGGCTTGATGAGATAGTCCACCACACCTTGCTTGAACAGTGAAGCCGCTGACTGGACATCGGGATGTCCCGTCAGCACGATGACAGGCACCGACGGAAGCGTCGCTCGGATGAATGCGATGAGATCCTTTCCGTTCACCTTTGGCAAATCCATGTCGCAGATGATGGCATGGACGGGAAAACCCGTGGGATAGGATTGGATCGTGGCAATGGCTTCTTCGCCGTCAGCGGCTTCAAGCACGTCGTAGCCACCTTGTTTCAGCGCGAGGCTCACTGTTTTCCTGACATGCTCTTCGTCATCGACGATAAACACTCTCCCCTTTAACATACTCGTCACCATACTCGTCCTCTCAGCGCCACCGCCTGTCGCGCGTGAAACGCGGAACCAGGCTGGTCTGTTTGGTTTCTTTGGTTTGTTTTGTTTATTTGCTTGATTTCGCTCAACCAAATCAACCAGACAATCTAAACAAACCAGATCAACCGTCGTCCGTCCCGCTCTTCCCGATCCGCGTCTCACCCATAACTCAGAACCCAGAACTCAAAACTCAGAATTCCTTGTCTGAATGATGTACTCTTGTACATCCCTCTGGACTATCCCCTCAAATAGGCGCCCCCCTCGTTTGAGTCTATTCACTCCGATCACGCGGCCCAGTACATTGAACCCATTCAAACAAGCCCGGTCTGTCTGGTTGATCTGGTCTATCTGGTTTGTCTTGTTTATCTGGTTGATTTGGTACATCTTGTCGATCCGGTTAGTCTGGTTCAACCAAATACACAAGACAAACCAAACAAACCAGATGAACAAGTCCGGCCGGCGGAGCCTACAGCATGGATATTAGAATTCTTGGATGCCATGGCTCCGATGCCGTTCTGCAACCTGCCACTGGGCCTCATAGATGTAGTACGTGTAGCTTTTTGCTGAACGAGACTCTCCTTCTTGACGCCGGGACTGTGGCAAGCAAGCTCTCACTGAGTGAGCAGGCGCAGATCCGCCATATTGTTCTTTCACACCTTCATTTCGATCATATTAAAGGGCTGCCCATGCTAGCCGACAATCTGAGCGAGCAGGTGAGCGCCCCGATTGTTGTGGCGGCTATCCCTGAAGTGATCCATGGACTGCAACGTCACATCTTCAATACGGATGTGTATCCTGATTTTTTCAGCATCCCTACACCGGAACGTCCCACGCTTGCGTCGTCCTATCTGAAACCTGGACATGTGTACTCGTTCTCAGGAATCGATATCACGCCTATCCTCGTAAATCACACCGTTCCCACGACAGGATTTATCGTGCAAGATCGTGCTTCTGCATTTGTCTATAGCGGAGACACCTTCTCCACTGATGAGTTGTGGCACGAAGCGAAACACATTCCTCACCTTAAAGCCGCCTTTATCGAATGCTCCTTTCCAAATTCCATGAGTGACCTCGCCCGCATGAGCAAACACCTCACACCGGCTTTGCTCGCCCAAGAACTCAGGAAACTCGATCGAGCCGATATCTCGGTCTATGCCTACCATCTGAAGCCGGCATACAAAGATCAGATTCTGCATGAGCTTCATGAATTACATATCCCCAGGTTAACGGTCCTTGAGGAGGACCGCACGCTCACGATCTAGGCCGCATTATTCACAAACGCGTCTGCGACAAGCCAGGCGCGGTCCGAAGGCTGAAGACTCATAGCCTTCAGCCTATCTACCTGAGTCGTAACGAATACTCATGCATTTCGACATCATCACCGTCATCGGCATACTGGCTGGAGCGTTCTATGTCGCCAGTCAGTTCCAGAAAGACATGATCTCCCTGCGGGTGCTGGCATTGGTGAGCAACGTCCTGTATCTGGTCTACAGTCCGCTGCACACGGACTACCAACTCACGCAGTTGATCGTCATGCCAACGTTCCTTGTGAACCTTATCCTGTTGCCAATCAATGCCAAGCGGCTGATAGAAATCCTCAGGCTGATCAAGCAGATTGAGCAGGCCACCGTGGAGTCGCCGGTGACCGAATGGCTGCTGCCGCACATGCACCTGCGCAAGCACAAGGCCGGCGCGGTGCTGTTCCGCAAGGGCGACAAGGCCGACGAGATGATGTACGTGGCCATTGGGAAGCTGAAGTTGCAAGACATCGACCACTTCATCGGCCCGGGTGAACTGATCGGCGAGATCGGCCTGTTCTCATCCGAAAAGGTCCGTACGTTGACGGTGGTGTGCGATACCGACTGCGAGCTGTACCATATGACCGACCAGCAGATTTACCGCCTGTACTACCAGAACCCGAAACTAGGCTTCTTCTTTATGAAGCTGATCGTCGAGCGATTGCTGCGCGACGTGAAGCGCCGCGCGATCGAGCCGGGGACGGGTTAGGCCGACAAGGCCGCAGCGCACTCTTCATCAGCACGACCGACTCCACCGCGAGCGATCCCAATAAGATTGGCGTCCATCCATCACGCCAGCGGTAACCCCTTGCGAAATACTACGCCATTGGCGTATGATCCTCCATGCGTTTTGTCGAGACTCCGGTTTTTACTTCGGCGCTTCGTCACCATCTCGACGATGATATATATCGGGTACTCCAGTGGGCGCTCGCCCTCCGTCCTGCGCAAGGTCCGATCATCACCGGGCGGAGGTGGACTGCGGAAGCTGCGATGGTCGGCACAGGGACGGGGAAAGCGAGGCGGTATTCGCTTGATCTACTATTGGGACCCGCCGAGCCACACGTTCTATATGCTTTACCTCTATGCCAAGAATGAGCAAGGCGACCTGACGTCGTCTCAGACGAAGGCTCTCGCGCGGCTCGTTCGGGAGGAGTTTACATGAAAGACGCAGCATTCCAAGAACTGCTCACGAGTATTCGCCAGGCTGGGCGGATTCGCCGTGGCACGCTCAAGCCAGCGCGAGTCATGACCTTTCGACCAGCCGATGTGAAGGCCGTCCGCGATGCACTCAAGACGTCGCAGACAGAGTTTGCCATCATGATCGGCGTGAGTGTGGCGACGCTTCGCAACTGGGAGCAAGGACGCAGGACACCGGAAGGCCCTGCCCTTGCGCTCTTGCGCGTTGCCGCTCGGAATCCACGAGCCGTCGCCGAAGCGCTCCACCGTGAACCTCGCAAAGGCGTAGCCTGATAACTTTTTTGAGTGCTGAGAGGGCGAGGCACTTCCAATCCTTTTCACCCTCGATAAGGGAGTGGCCAAAGCTGCCCTTTACTGCGCGCATCGAGCGACCACTGTTTTATCGTGGGGGCTCTGCGAGCAAGAAGGGCACCTGGCCGCTCCCTTCAATCTTCAACTCCCATAGCTTCGTATAGACTGACCCGGTCGGCTTCAATTCACTCTTCATCAGCACGACCGACTCCACCGCGAGTGAGCCCACTGAAAGCGGCCTATCCAGCACCCCGCCCTTGACCAAGGCGTCCCCAACGTGCCGCTCCCCCATCTTGATCCGTGCCAAGGTCACATGCAGACTGAACGGTTTGATCTCGCGGAGAAAGCCTAAGGCTTCACAAGCCTGTTCGATCGCGCCATGGATCTCCGCGACTCGCTTCGCTTCTATTCCACGCTCCCAATTCTCCGAGGGCCCGACCCACAACACGCGCGGACTGTGCGGACGAGGAAAAGTCCCGAGTCGTTCAAGCGGCACGTTCACAGTCATCTGATGTCCGATCGCCTGTTCAAGCGCAGCGCGTAGCGGATCAATAACCGGCTCATCCATGTCGCCAAGAAACTTGATCGTCAGATGAATCGAGGCTGGCCGCACCCAAGAGATGCGCGTGTCGTGCTTCATCTCCGGCTCAATTCTACGTTTCAACTCCTGTTGGACAACAGCAAGCTCGGCCCGCAACTCTTGGGATAGTTCGACTGCGAGAAATGCCCGGATCATTTCGGCGCTGTATCGAGCAGCCAGCGGCGAAGAACATCCAATGCGGCTTGTGACGACCGTTGCTTAATGACATTCCGGTCGCCGTGAAACCGGAATTCCCGTGCGATCGGACGGCCGGTTCCATCGTCCAACCCGACATAGACCAGCCCGACCGGCTTGGTTGCGGTCCCGCCACCCGGCCCGGCAATGCCGGTGACACTGAGTCCCACCGATGCGTTAGCGCGCTCACGAATGCCACACGCCATCGCCGCTGCGACCTCCTTACTCACCGCGCCGTATCGGGCAATCAGTTCCTCCGGCACACCCAGCATCTCGGTTTTTGCCCGATTGCTGTAGCACACAGCCCCACGATCCACATAGGCAGATGAGCCAGCTACCTGCGTGAGCCGATGGCCGATCAACCCGCCGGTGCAGGATTCCGCGACCGCCAGCATGAGCCTCCGTTTGGTGAGTTCCCGCCCGACGACCTCTTCCATTGTGTCGCGCCCCTCGGCAAAGAGCCATTCGCTAAGCCGCGCGCGGACACCGTTCGCCAGCTTCTGCAGCAGATCACGATTCTTCTCCGGGACAGATTGGCTCCCCTTCGTCGTCAGCGAAACCAGTACACCCATCGGTGATGCAAGCATCCCCAAGTCGGCTGACGCT
>JANNXZ010000391.1:0-20669 GCA_031409835.1 Nitrospirota bacterium | reverse complement strand
GGCAATCCGCGCTGAACCGATCGCATGGCCGACATCATGGTTGCAGTACCGGAACGCTCGCTCGCCATACTTCCAAGCTTCTCGCCAATGGACCGAAGACAGGCCGAAAAGAAATGCGCCGGAAGGAAAGGGAGCCAGCAGTCGAGCGATCTGTCCAGCGGGAAATTCAGCGCGTAACTCCAGTCCATGTTCTTTGGGCGCGTAATGATAGAGACCGGGCTTGAGATCGAGTCCCTCAATTTGCGGCAGAACTACATAGCCTTCTGTCGGATGGAGGTTGCCCGAGGAAGGATTACTCCGTAGCGGCCACTCCGCCTCGCCTGCTTTCTTCCAAGCCGACAGTGCGAGAGCGAACTCAAAGAACCGAGAAAGAGTCCGCACGTTGACAGGCTGACAGGCAATCGCCCCAGACTGATAAATGGCATCGTAGGCAGGCGATACTGGCTCTTCATCCGGCTTTAGCAGCGGAAGCGAGACGAGTGGTGCGCCTTCAAACCGCCGAAACGGATCAGGCTGATTCGCCCAGTCCAGATAGCCAAGCGCACGAGCATAACGATTGAAATGATGCTTGGTCTGGACGTGATAGCGGATGACTCGATCGACGGGATCGGACGAAACAGGCTCAATTGGTTCGTGGTACAAGGGGATTTCGGTGGCCATCGTAATAGTTGATCACAGTCTACAGAGCAGCGTGAAGAAAAGTAAACGCGATTGACAGCGCGACTCCTCACAGAGTCTACTTTGACTCATTGACCTTCTTTTCCTCATCCGAGTATTCTGTAATCCTTGCCCCGACACGTAGCAACGAAACAGCGTGAGTCATTCGGCTAAGGAGGTCGCATGAGTCAGACTCAGAAAGGCATCCTTGCCCCTGTTCCGAAACAAGCCCGCTATCTGTCGTTCACCATCACGCCAAAAAAGAATCCTACCGAAGCACTCCGCAATCTGTGCAAACTAGTCGATGGTGACAAGACAGTCGTGGGGCTGGGCCAACCACTCGTACGTGCTCTCGGTCGTGAAGTCCGAGGACTCAAAGTATTTCCCAGCTATACCGGAGCCGGCATCGACGTGCCTTCAACGCCTGTGGCATTATGGTGCTGGCTTCGAGGAGATGATCGCGGCGAACTCGTTCATCGCGCTCGTGCAATTGTCCAGAGTGTTGCCCCTGTCCTTCAATTGCAGCACATGATCGACGGCTTTCGGTACAAATCTGGTTTCGATCTATCCGGCTATGAAGACGGAACTGAGAATCCGACAGGTGCCGCTGCGATTAACGCTGCCGTGAACGTTGGACAGGGTACCGGCATTGATGGAGGGAGTTTCGTGGCCGTCCAGCAGTGGGTCCATAACCTCGATGCCTTCGAGGCCATGACGCCTCACAAGCAGGACCACACGATCGGCCGTCGAAAGCGCGACAATAAAGAACTGGGCAACGCCCCGGCCTCCGCTCATGTGAAACGAACAGCGCAGGAGAGTTTCAATCCTCCTGCCTTCATCCTAAGACGGTCGATGCCGTGGGCCGAGGCGAAGCAAGCAGGTCTAGTGTTCGTGGCGTTTGGCAACTCCTTCGACGCGTTTGACGCGCATTTACGCAGGATGGTCGGCGCCGAAGACGGTATCGTAGATGGGCTATTTACGTTCACGCGCCCTCTTTCCGGGAGCTATTTTTGGTGCCCGCCAATGAAAAGCAAGCGTCTTGATTTGCGGGCACTCGGCCTATGACAAATACAAGAAGAAGAGATAGGCTTCTGACATCGATCTGAGGTGATTCATGCAATTCGACGCTGCACTTGCCGCACAAGAGACATTCCGACGAGCCGAGTCTGAGCTTGGTTCCGACTGGGACACAGCTGTAGAATTTGAAGACACGTTTTCCTCCAACGCCGGATCGACGGCACGGGAAGCCTATGAAGGCTTGCTCGCTCTCGGCGTTCGTTACCCGCAGGCCTACTCGTTCCAAGCCTTCTGTATCTTCATCACCTGGCAACAGGTGACGGAAGAGACCATTGCGCATCATTTTCAGACTGGCCTCCGGCTCTGCGAAGCATTTCTGGCATCTCCCGATGGCAAGCATCCAGTAGACGTCGAGCAGATCACCGAACTCTACGGGTCATATCGAGATGGATTGGGTCTCGATGAAGAGGATGAGATTCAAGTCGAGTTTCGAAAAGACACGCCGAAGGGCGGCGACTAATCTCAAACAGTGCTGAGTTGTAGAGTTCTGAGTGCTGGGTTAGGGATTGTCAGAAGCAGCGCGCTTTTCGCTGACGGTTGAGGGCTCAGGATCGGATTCATCGTGCCCACAATGCGGACAGGGCATACAAACCGGCCCATCGCAACAATGGTAGATGTATTCGCGGCCGCAGCGTTTGCAGTTCGTGTGAGCCATCTACGCGCAACGTAACAAACTTCCCGCCTTCTCACAAGAGCCACTTCATGTCGGATGATCATAAACATCGCGCGCGCATCTTTCTCCATCGCGGCCAACTGACGCAGGCCAGAGCAGCCTATGAACAGGCAGTCGCGGATGATCGCCTGGCCAAGGATGATCGCGCCCTCTCCGATTCGCTCGGTAATCTTGGTAACGTCTGCGCCCTTTCGGGCGACCTGGATCTCGCGGAAGCCTGCTATAGGGAAGTACTCGCTATCCAACGCACGGAACGGGATCAGCACGCCATCGCCCACACGTTGGTGAATCTTGGCAATCTTCACATCGGGGCCGACCATCCTGAAAAAGCCCGCCCCTACTATCTTGAAGCACTGGATCTACTGCGCGAGCTACAAGACGATCGCGCGCTCGGTATTCTCTTCAACAATCTGGCGTTGCAAGCGGCTCGTGAGGGACAGTGGGAGCAGGCAGTCACCTCGTTCAAGCAGGCCCTCGATCATCACCGAGTCGTCGGGAATGAAGAAGGACTCGCGGTGACCTATAGCCAACTCGGCAAATGCTTTCTCGACCAAAGCGATCTGACCAGAGCCGAGCGCTGTCTCAACAATGCCTCGGAACATTACATCAAGCTCGGCAACGAACCAGCTGAAGCCGCAGTACTCCGGCTCCTTGCCACGGTCTATGCCACCCGCCAGGATCGTGTTTCCGCACGGCGGTGTCTTGAACGAGTGGTCTCTCTCGACCTGCGATACCAGCTGCCTGAACTTCAAACCGACTCGGCCCATCTGGCTAAACTGAAGCAATCCAATTAGCGGCTCTTCGCTCTCGACCTCTCCAAACAACCTCCAGCAACTGTCCAGCATTCATTCACCCGCCTATATAAAAATCCACGGCTACCCGTCCTCCATCACGCGCGGTTGATCCCGTGCGTCCACCAATTCTGATACGGCCAGGGCTGAGCACCACGAAGCGACCAGTCACTTACGCGTCCGCTTTTTCGATGAAGCTCACAGCGGTGTTGCGTAATGTTGTTATCTTTCTTCAACCAATTTTCCGCGCGCGGAAAAACGCGGATTCTTATGATTTATAATGGGGAATCAAGAAGATATGGACAGTTATGAAGATTCTCCACGGAAGGGATGGACGCGTGCTGAGACTTGAGGATCGGATGAATCAAATCAACTAGACAAAGGAAATAGACCAGATTAACCAACCAAACCAGCCTAGTCCACCACTCCACGCCAACAAAACAACTTGGCCCAGTAGAATCCAGCCCATGGCACCACGATAGACGGAAACAGGTCGAGATGGCCGTACATGTAAGCCCCTGACGATGAGCCGAAGACCAGAACCGCTCCGGCAATGGAAATTGCCGTGACAAAGCCACGCCCAGGGTGCTCGATCGCCGGTGCCTCCGACTCCGTCTTGGCCTTGGCCTTCCTGTTACGTTGAGCCACAGCCGTACGCATCTTCGCCGCATACACCTCAGGAAATTTCTTAAAGAGATAGCGGTGATAGCGAGCCTGCGCGAACCCACAACCTGCGCCGATAACGATTAAGAGCGAGCTACTGAGAAACGTCACCCAGCTGTAGGTATGGTTCGCCAATAGTTGATAGGCGAGCGCCCCTATCCCGCCGACCATGCAGATGAGTCCGATCGTTCCAGCAGGGAGGAGGATATGGGACCGGACATAGTAGCGCGCTTGCTCATCAATCTTCTCTGGCCGCAGTACGGTCACAAGTTTCGGCATCGATGCGTTCTCCCATCTAGCAGGCTGAGGTTGAGGTCAAGGTTGAGGCTCAGCCTTCTCCAAGACGGCGGCATCATACCATCGTTCTACTGCCTGTTACATGGACGAGAAAAAGAGATTGGGTGTCACTGCCGCGTCTGATTGAACAAGCTGCTCAATCACATTGATTAGATGAGAAATTGTGGGTGAAAGATGAGCAACAGTAGCAGGCATGGCTCGTTTTCAGATCATGCACACCCATCTGCCCACTCTACAGCACAAAGACAGGCGCTGGCATCGAAACACCGCACGCACACAGGTCTTTCACCACCATGAGCATGAAGTCCCGCGAAGGGAAAGGCGGCGGCAGAGGGGGACATCCGCCCCCCCATTCTCGGTGTCCACAAAAGGTGTGCATGGCATGGGGATAACCATGTGAATGAACAGTCAATCCCATACCCTGCCACAGCACCTCACACCTTGCCCAATCGGTAGGCAGCTCAATCCATGCAATTTCAGCAAGATGCGTTTTTTTTCCAGGAACTCGCATGGAGTAAAAGCGGATATTCCGCACGATCAGAATTATTTTCTACCGGCGGGCGTACAGAAGTGTACGGAGTACAGGAGCAAGTTCACATGGGAGTCACGCAAAAAGCGGGACGAGCGAGACGGGATGCGGTTGTGGTCCGAAGTTCGAGATGTACGAAATGTCGAGTCGCGCTGTCGCGCTAGGCCTGCCCGTCGCGCGCTTGAGAAGCCGGCAGGATATCGCTAATCGCTGATCGTTCGACGCGTCCGATATTGCCCCACTGCTCCGCCATCGGAATCAAGGCATGTATCCTCATCTCGACGGTTCCCAATCGCTGTGCCAAGGTCGACGTTTTTCGGTAGGCCGCGACCATGAGGAAGGATCGCAGCCCTTGCAAAAACATCGTGATCATCGTCGCCTGTACATGGTTCGCCAGATCGTAGAGGGCCTCGACCTGTTCAAGAATTGGATCAAGCTGCGACGCCGTCACAAAATCTGTCGCCCCGCTCGCTCGTAAATTTGCAAGAGTGGAACTGATGATCGGAACCCGCTGACGGACTTCTTGAAGGAACTCTTCGTCAAGTCGATCAAGGTCAGTTAAGATGCGCCCAACAGTGGCGACATCAAGGTGATCGGCTTCTCTATCGGCTCGCTGGATCACCGCCTCTAACACATCGCGGGCCGGCTGTATCGACCGAGCGCGAGCTTGCTGCAAGTCGCGAAGGGCATGAATGAGCTGGCCGCTGGAGTTCACGGTAAGCGGAGCCTGCAACTGGGAAATATCGGGCAGCTCAGTCACGATGGCAGGAAGAACCTCCTCGGACGCACTCACCGTTTCCACAAGAACGTCATCATGCCCGGCACCTTCGTCCTCCTGGTCTCCTGCTAAGCGGCGCACGGCCAGACTGATCCGATCCAGCCCCTCCTGAAGCAACTGGATCGCTGCCGCCATCGCACGTGGTTCTTGTCGCCCCACATCGTAGAGTATCGGAAGCAGATTCGAAGCCATCTGCTCAATGGCCTGAAGCTGCACCGTCGACGCAGATTTAGCGAGATTGGTAATGCCCTGCAAGAGAATCCCATAGAGCTTCGAACGCACCGTTCCATTGGTCTCTATCGCGAGCCGTCTCACCGCCATCTGAATTTGCGCCAGCCATTCGTGTGCTTCGAGGGCAAACAAGCCGATCACTTCCTTTTCAAAACTGGCATCCACAAGATCCTGCGCTGGAGGCCGATCAATCCATCGATCCTCGCCAGACAGCGACGCAGTCCCACCTTCTTGCATAGCAGTCATCGAAGTCCTGGACTCAACGGCCCCTTGGATCGCACTTGCGAGCGCGTCCAAACTTTCTAAGAGCGATGTGAACTGATCGGATGCCGTTGGGACAACATCAACGGTCCTAGCCTCTGTCCCCTTTTCAGGAAACCATACACGCGCCAGGTCAGGAGGCTCTAGTGTTTCGATGACCGACACGAGCGGAGTGAGGCTCAGATCGAGCTGCCGTCTCTCCTGGCCATAGGCGGCGTCGGCCTCGATCCACACAACCGGGCGAAGGGGATAGCGTAGATTGATACGCATGACCGACCCGACCTCTCCCGTCGTCAATCGTACCGAGGTACCCAACGGATAGGCCGACAGCTGTTCGACCAAGGCTTTGACAACCTCGCGAGGGAACGACGTCCGTTCCGCCACAATCAACTCCCGCACTGCTTCGTGCGGAAAGAATCGGCGGCGATACCCGCGCGGGCTCACAAGGGCATCGAAGATATCCACGACACCGATGATTTGAGCAAACTCGCATATCTGCCGCCCCTTCAACTTGTTCGGGTACCCCTGTCCGTTCCACCGCTCATGCGCCTGCCTCACCACTTGTGCCAACCAATCGTACTTCTGACCCGCCTTTCGAATCGTTTGATACCCGAGCTCCGGATGTTGTTCGATGAGCATACGCTCATCCTGCGTCAACCGACCCGACTTTGTGATCAGCGACTGCGGCACGGCAAAGAGACCGATGTCGTGCAGAAGCCCTGCGAGGGTAAGCTGTTCCAGCTCTTTCCCATGATAGCCCAGCCTGGCGCCGACTTTCGTTGCCAGAATCCCAACATTCACGAGATTCGTAATCAGCGGAAGGCCTGCGGGGCCGCTCATAGCCTGAACAAGTAAATGGTCGCTTCCCTTGAGCGCCTCCGCAATCTCCGTCGCCAGAGTAGACACGGATTCCAAGTCGAGTTCATCCTGCCGCTGCACGGCAAGAGCCACGCTCGTCAATTGCTCCTGTGCAATGCGATACCAATCCGTCGGGCTGTATTCGTTCATGGCCAGAAGACGTCCTCGCGGAATATTCGATCATGCATCATATGCTTGCCCGATCCGCTGAACAAGCCGATCATGGATCTCTGAAACAGCGCGATAGGCGCAATCAGAAGGCTGAAGTCCGAAGGCTGAAGGTCAGGGTTAGAAGTTCCGAACACTTCAGCCTTCCACCCTCCGCCAGCCTCGCTGGAAACGAGCGTTCGAGCGCGTTGGTTAAGAGTGGCCAGCAGGAAGCAACCCCTCAATCGCGGCACGCTGGGTTCGCCCATACTCCACCCACTGGCGGATGGCTCCACCCATCGCTTGCAAACGCTCCTTCACCGAATCCACCCGCGCGGCAGCCAGAAGCACTCGACGCTGCGCTACCACAGTCAGCAGACTGTGCAGGCCTGTGAAAAACATCGCGGCAGAGTCCGCATTCACCTGCTGCGCTTCTGTGCGCAATTGTCCAACGTCTCGAAGGGAGGCTTCGAGGTCCATCATGCGTGAGGAGGTCTCGGCACCTTCCATCTTGAGGGCACTCAGCTTCATGAAAATTTTTGGCACCTGCTCGTCAATCGCCTTCAGAAACGACTCTTCTGCTTCAGACACTCGCGCAAGAGATCCTTGAATGACCGTAGCATCGATACGTTCAACACCAGCCTGAACCTGTCTTTCTATGTGCTCGATCATACTGCGAATCAGGTTGCGCTCGGACTCGACATCGGGAGACTGCTTGTGTTGTAGATCCTGAAGCGCTTGCAGAAACGTCCCGGGAGAAAGACTCGCGTCAACCGCCTCAGCTGCCACACCACTCCCCTTCTCTTCAAAGGAGGCGCCTGTCGCACGAGTCAATGCGGCATGGATCTGTCCCAGCTGTTTACAGAGCGAGAGAAAGTCTTGAACGGAGAACGCTTTCTGTGGGTCCCTCAGAGCTTCGACAAAGGGAATCGCCTCGAAGCTGGCATGTTCGACGTCTGAAAGATTGATCGTGGCGGCAGATCCACCGAGGTTCGTCACTCCGACAGAAATTGTCTTAATCAGATTGGCATGCCGCTCCGGCGACGGCCCCTGTTGCAACTCATCGAGAGCGACGTGAATGTTCTGAAGCCATTCATGCGCTTCCTGGACAAAGAGATCGACCAGTTCTTTCTGAAAATCGTCTCGAGTGTCGGCAGCCATGACATCAGTCCTTCACGACAGTGACTGCGCGCGAGAAGTGGCGTGCATGATCAGAACCGTCGCTTTCCGTTCCCCAGCTGCGAGGCCAACCCTGCGATCTCGCCAAGCTTTGCCGCCAACTCTTCGAACCGCTTCGTGACTTGCTCAGACGCTTGTTCAGCATCCGATACGCGCTTCGCCAGAAGGCTGTTCCTGTCTCGTTCCGTCTGAAGCAGTGAGGTGTCTTCCTGAGCCTTCTGCGATGCGCGCTCAGCTTCGGAGTGACGCACGGCAAGATCATTGTTTTGACGAGTCAAGTCGCTTGTACGCGTTTGCTCCTGCTCAAGCTGTTGCGCCAGAACCTGAGACCGAGTCACCGCCTGTTCCATCTCGACCATTTGTTCAACCAATTGCGCGGCGGCCTGGCGCTCGGCATACAGAGTTGCCTCCAGCTCTTGGACACGACACGCATCCTTCTGCAACTCGGTGAGACGCGCTGCTTGTTGCGCACAGCCTTCCCGTTCTTTCTGAAGATCTGCCTCCAGTTCCCGCACACGCCCGCCCAGATTCTCCTCCAGGGATGCCTGATTCATGGCCTCAGCCGTTCGCTCTCGTTCAGTCTTGAGTGCCGATTCAAGTTCATGCACCCGCGCGGTAACACTGTCGGCCTCTGCGAGTTGCTTCTTCAACAGTGCAATCCGCTCTCGCTCCCCTGCCAATATCGACTCGAATTCCTGAGCTCGACCCACTTGTCCTTCAAGTTGCGCCACTCGCTGCGCGCTACGTGTTGCGCGATCTCGTTCAACCAATAATTCTTCCTCCAGCGGCTTCAATCGTGCCACTGCCCGCCGATAGATTTCTAATTGTTCGTCGCTCACACGCGCGCCTTGAATCGGCTCGATAGACTCAGGCGCCTTCTCGATACTCTTCTTCGTAGGCGCGGCAGCGCTCTGACGCTTGGCCAACAGCTCGAGCACGCGATCCTTGAGAGACGTGCCCTGGAACGGCTTTTTCAACACCCCGTCGGCATGACAGGATTCAGCCTGCTTCGTTACCTCATCGTTCACTATCCCAGAGATCAAGAGCACCGGCGTGTTCGCTAACGCCCTCTGCGCGCGCACGAACGCGCACACCTCGTAGCCGCTTTTATCCGGCATAATCACGTCGGACACGATCAGATCAGGCGTCTCTTTAGCCAAGTAGGCCAAGGCCTCTTCACCGTTCGCGGCAAGCGTGACTCCAAATCCAGCCTCAGTCAGCAGCCGTTCGGCAACTTTTCTGACCGCGATACTATCGTCGGCAATCAATACTTTCGTCATCGTAGGCGCCTTCCTTTAGAACGCTTAACTAGTGGCGGTACCCTGCGTCGATCGTCCTAATCGCTGTAATGCCACGATCGCGACATCGTGTTCGCCAATCGTGATTGAACCCAGCGATTCGATATCTTTCCTACCGTTCGGTCGAATCGCCGCCGCATCCACAGTCTCGAGAGACGGCACATCGGCATCGATGCAGATAGCCATCGGCCCGTCGAGGTGGCGAGCCACCAGACACAGCAACGGATTTCCGATCAGTGTGCGATTCAGTCTGGCTGCCAAATCGTAGACCGGCATCACATGATTGTCCCGCTTCAGCATGGCCTGCACGAACGGAGTCCGACTCGGTATCGGGATAGTCCAAGTCCAGGGCGACACTCCCCCGACATCCTCGGTCCTTGCGGCCAGCTTCACTCCACCGATAGAAAACACCACCACATTCCACGATCGTTTTCTGCCCTGAGCTTGCTGTTGTCCGCGGGCGCCCCTCAACACGATTCACCAACCGCTGCAGGCGTTGCCGCAATCAACTGCTCTGCCTGCCCGAACGGCACAGGCACGACATCGGACGACTCTCCCAACGCCCAGGAAGGATTGATGATCAACACCAACTGATCCTGGTACAGCAGCATCCCTCCAAACCAGTTTCGTTCATCGCATTGAAACTGTGGCGGCAACGGAAGACAGTCTTTCCGTTCTACGTCCATCAAACCCACCACCTGCTCAACGAGAATCGCACCCTGGGCGTATCCAGTCGAGTACAACACCGTTCTCATCTCGAGACCGGACAAGTCGGCGACCACCGAAAGTCGTTGGGCAAGATCCACCCGTTGATAGACGGTCTCCGCCGCGGTCACGGCCTCCTCAGGACCGGCCTCTTCTTGCGTGAGAACGCCACGAACCCCAGCCGCGGATAGAGCAAAATAGCTGGCCCCCAGGCGGACGACCAAGAAACTGGCCGTCTCCACAAGCATGTTCGTCGAATTCTGATGGCCTCGTAAACTCATAATCGATACACCCTATTCGACTGTCCAACGCGAGAGACTAGTCAAAGGATCGAACGCGATGCATTCTTATTGGCGCACAGCGGCTTCTTTACCGATCCAGCGCTCAATTTCCTGGACCAAGGCCCGCTCTTCGACCGGCTTGGCAATATAGGAACTCGCTCCAATGTTGAGTGCCATTTGCCGGTGCTTGTCACCAGCTCGCGTCGTCATGACGATGACCGGTGTCTGCTGCGTTTGATCCCGGCTGCGCAATCCTTGAATCACTTCAAAGCCATTGAGCTTCGGCATTTCAAGATCGGTAATGATCAGCCGATAGTTTCTCGCAGACGCCTTGCGAAGCCCCTCTTCTCCATCCACCGCGGTATCGACCTGATACCCGGCCGATTCCAACATCCGGCCTACGAATTTTCGGATACTTAAGGAGTCGTCGATCAAGAGAATCAATCGTTCCGACACTGTAGGCGCTGAAGCCTCAACGTATGGAGCCAGCGAGTCCGCCGACGCCGTTGCGTGTGACGACAACTCCGGCACCTTAGCAGCGTGTCCCTCTCGCGCCAGCAATCGAGCAGGATCCAATACAAGAACCACACGCCCCTCCGGATCGATCGTTGCGCCACCGAAGCTGGAGCGATCCAACGACTTCAGCGATCCCAAGGGTTTAATGACGATTTCCTGGCGGCCGAGCAATTCATCGACCATGACGCCAATCATACCGGCAGCCGTCCGCACGATGACCACCGGTTTCCCGGTTTCCACCGCCACCATGCTTCGAGTAAGGAGATGCTGGAGCGGCTGCACTTCGATCGCCTCGTCGCCGATATGCAAGATCGACCGTTCGCCCATCCGTTGATATGCGCCGGTGGTCAACATGGTGACTTCGCGCACCGCCGTCAGAGGAATCGCGTAGCACTCACTCCCTGCCCGCACCATAAGCGCCGTGGCAATCAATAATGTGAGCGGGAGGCTTAAGGTAAACTTCGTCCCTACGCCTCGAATGGATTCGACGTCGATGTGGCCGTTCATGCTTTCAATGACACGCTTAACCACATCCATGCCGACCCCTCGCCCCGCCTGATCACCGATCTGGTCCACCGTCGAGAACCCCGGCATGAAAATAAACTTGATGACTTCGGATTCGGGCATCAAACGGGCCACCTCCTGGCGAATCAATCCTCGCTCGACCGCCTTGGCTCGAACCTTTTCGACATCGAGCCCTGCCCCGTCGTCTTCGACTTCGATCAACACCGAGTTCCCGCGATGCGCCGCATGGAGATAAATCGTACCGACTGCTGGCTTCCCCTTCGACACACGAATAGCCGCAGGCTCGATCCCGTGATAGACCGCATTGCGTACGAGGTGAATGAGCGGATCGACCAGCCGCTCCACAACGCCCGTATCAACGTCGGTATGTTCACCGGATGTAACCAGCGTGACCTCTTTCCCAGTCGCACGCGCCATCTCACGTGTGGCGCGGCGAAATCGTGTGAACGGGGTACCGATCGGCACCATGCGGGCTCGAGCGATTTCATCCCGCATACCGAGGGTCAGCTGCGCCAAATGACTCATATCTTCATGAGAACGGCGAATCGATCCGCTCAACTGCGTCATTGATTCTGAAATATCCGCCGTAACTTCGCTGATGCGGCGAGCCAAAATATTGAAATCATCGTACTTGTCGAATTCGAGATTACCGAAGTCGCTGAGACCGGTAAATCCTTGAGCCTGGGCGGTTGCTGGACCAGAGGAAGCGGTCGGAAGTGTAAACGTATGTTTTTCCTCGAACGAATGGACCGATTCAACCAGCCGCCCTTTGTAGGCCAACACTTGATGTGACAGTTGCTCCAGCATATGCAGCCGCTGCTCAAGCCGCCCTCGACCGATGACAAGCTCACCGACCAGATTCAACAGCCGTTCCAACCGATCGCGGCTGACGCGGATGACTTCGCGTTCTTCTACAGCTTTACCATCCGCTGCTTTAGCTTCCGTCACATTGGCAGACTCGACGTCTTCTTGATTACCTGGTTCTTGGTCCACCCGCGCATCGACGCGATGGACACCTGAACCAGACTCCACCACCTGCACCGCCACCGGCTGATCCAGCTGTTTGAGTTCTTGCATTGCGGCAGCAAACCGCTGACGCAGCACGTCGAGGGACGTGGGATCTCGCCGCATCAACAGACGCACCACGTCGACTGATCGCAACAGCACGTCCGTATGTCCCGGGAGAATCTTGACGTGGCCCCCGCGTACGCCCCCCATGAAATCTTCTACATAGTGCGTCAGATCGCCGATTGACTGGAATCCCACGGTATAGGCGGACCCCTTGAGTGTATGAGCTGTCCTGAAGAGTCGATCGATTACTTCCGGGTTGTGGTCTTCCCCCTCGAGACGAAGCAGCTGCGCTTCCAGAGACTCTAAGTACTCTTGTGCTTCTGGAGCAAAATAGGACAGCACTTCCGCATCGAGAGGCGGCAACAGATACTCGTCCGTCAAGACTATCGAGGCAGACGTCGATTCCAACCCGGAACCAGCTGATTCATCAGGGCGATCCTTCGCGGCCATTACAACCTTAACCACAGGAACGAGTCGAGTCACTGGCTGATCCAGATGCTTAAGTTCTTGCAACGCGGCAGCAAACCGTTGACGCAGCACGTCGAGGGACGTGGGATCTCGCCGCATCAACAGACGTATCACGTCGACCGATTGCAACAGCACATCCGTATGCCCTGGGAGAATCTTGACGCGGCCCTCGCGTACGGCCCCCATGAAATCTTCTACATAGTGCATCAGATCGCCAATCGACTGGAATCCCACGGTATAGGCGGACCCCTTGAGCGTATGAGCCGTCCTGAAGAGTTGGTCAATCACGTCAGGATTGTGCTGTTCCTTCTCGAGCCGAAGCAGCTGGGCTTCTAGAGACTCTAAATATTCTTGCGCTTCCGGCGCAAAATAGGACAGCACTTCCGCATCGAGAAGCGGCAATAGATACTCGTCCCTCAAGGCGATTGAAGCAGATGTCGATTCCAACCCGGAGTCAGATGATTCGCCAGGACGATCCATAACGGCCGTCACAACCTGAACCGCCGGAGATGTCGCAGCCGCCGCCTGAGCCGACACCGTCATCTGTTCCCCGTTACGGATCTGCACGAGCGCTTCGGTCACATCCGGCACTTCATGCTGTAGCTGGACAACGTTGCCGCCGTCTCGGCGCACCAGCAGCCGAATGACCTCGACGGCGCGACCAATAACCCCCAGCACGTCCGGCGAAAGGGAAAGCGCTCCCTCTCGAACCGCAATCATACAATCTTCGACCGGACGGGCTACATCGCAGACCACCTTGAATCCAATCGTGGACGCAGACTCTTTGAGCGTGTGGGCCATACCGTAGAGCCGATAGATGGTCTCCTCGTCCTTAGAATCCTCGCGTAGACGATGTAGCATCGCCTCCATGGTGTGCAGAGACTCATCAGCTTCCGAAGTGAAAAACGACAGACCCTCTGCATCGAGAATCGGTGCGAGATAGTCCGGCGCAAGTAATGCTGGCTCGCATGAGGCCGTGGCAGGCAGAGACGGAAATAATCCAGCCACTTTGCTTTTCCATTGTGCACTGACCTCCAGATCTTCAGTGCCTCCATCCGCAACAACTTTCAATTGGGCCTTGAACGAAACCACCATCCCACGCAGGACTTCCAAGGTATATGGCCAGCGTGAAGCTTCTATAGACGGCGCCTCTTCCAGAGTCGATTCAAGCAACGACCCCATTAACGCCAGCCCCTCATAGCCGTAAAGCGCCGACGCCCCACGGACCTTATGCGCCCATACGTAGTGCTCTTGCAGTTGCGCAGGAGTTGGCGCCGTCCCATCGGATGGATAGAACGCCTTTGTCAGCACATCGAACGCTTCCGACGCTTCAGTGACAAAGATATCAACCAGACCCTGCCGGTCAAATTCCAAACTCATCCATGTCCTTTCTTGTCCGGAGTATCCAGCGGGTACTCCGGACAAGCCAGCTTAAGCTAGTTTGAACTGGGCAACGGAAGCCGTCAGCCCTTCGGCGAGTGTTGCCATGTCTTCGACGGTCGCGCGAGCCGAGTCAGTCGCCTTTTGGGTCTCCCGAGTACCGCCAGCGAACTCCTTGATCGCGCGGCCCACCTGGTCCGTTGAAGCAGTCTGGCTCACCGCGGCGCTGGCGATGGTCTGTGCCAGCTCCGACGAGCGCTGGGCGATCCCTGAAATTTCCTTGAACACCTCGCCCGTACGTAGCGCCGAAGCAGATCCGGCTTCCACCGCTTGCGTTTCCTGTTCCATAGCCACGACTGCGTCTTGCGTTTCTGTCTGAATCACTTTCACGAGGTCCGCAATTTCGCGGGTGGCACCCGTAGAGCTTTCGGCCAGCTTTCTCACCTGATCGGCCACGACGGCAAATCGAGCCCCAGCCTCGCCGGCGCCGGCTGCCTCGATGGCTGCGTTCAACGCCAACAGGTTGGTCTGACTGGCGATATCACGAATCGTCGACACGATCTGCGAAATTTCTAACGACCGATCACCAAGACCTTTGACCTGTTTCGACATGCGTTGCACGGACGAGCGAATGCTCTGCATGTCCTGCACGGTTTCTTGCACAGCCACACGGCCTCGTTCCGTCGCCTGCAACACTTGATTCGCAGACTCGGACGAAGCGCCGGCGGTTGCCGCCACTTGGCGCATTTCTGAGGCTAGCAGTTCGACCGCACCCAATGTCTTGACCGATTCATCGGCTTGATGCTTCGCGGTGCCGGCCATCTGACCTGCGCCCTCTCGGAGAGTCTCAGCCGACTTGTTGACGTGTTCGGCTGACTCACGGACTTGTTTCATCAACTGCGAGAACCGCTGAATCATAAGGTTGAACGCGTCGGCCAAGTTCCCGAACATGTCAGCTGTCACCTCGCCGCGCTTCGTCAAGTCTCCCTTACCCACATCCGACACCAAAACGAGGAAGACCATCAATCGTTTTTGCAATTCGTCGCGTTCACTTTCCGCCTTCGAAAGGGCTGTCGTAATATAGTCCAACATGCTGTTGAACCCCGTAGCCATCTGACCGATCTCATCTTTTGTCGTCACTTTGGCGCGGGATTGGTAGTTGCCAGAAGCGGCCAGCTGCGCAACCTGCGCGATATGGCTCAGGTTCTTCGAGAAAAACTGGGCAATCCAATATCCAATACCGAGTCCCAGAGCCACCGCGATAAGTCCGCCGATCGTCACGATGATCGTACCGTTGAACGCCAGGGCCTGGGCATCTTCGTTGAGATCCTTCGCCACTTCGTGCAAGTCCAATATCTGTTCATGCTGGCGTACGATGACCTCATCGAATGGCCGTTGCATATTCACCCGCAAGGCCAAGACACCGAGTTCTCGCAAGTTCTCAGCTTGAGCCGACGTTAAATTCTTCCCGAAACTATCGGCCAGTGCGCTCAGAGCCCCTTCGGACTCCTTGAAGTATTGCTCGATAGTCGGCGCCAATATCGCCAAGTCCTTCGTCTCGTCTCGCCCCGATCGAGACACGCGGAGCACGGTCGCGGAATAGTCGGCGATTACTTTGTTCACCTTCTCGCGATACGGCGCCAATCGCTTGAACTCGGACACGAAATCCGAGTGCTTCGTGATGGTCGTCATGTTGATCAAGATCTGATGATGAGACGTGAGTGCCGAACCCATTTCAGCAAAGTCGGCCAAGGGAACCGTATAGTCGACGTACACCGCGTTCGACGCGTCGCTCAACTTCTGGAGCGTCATCACACCGATAGCCGCCATCACCAATATGACGAAACTGACGAGACCGAAGCTCGAAAGCAGCTTTGTCTGCGTCTTGAGATTGTATAATGCGCTGCTGCGATCTACCTTGGCCATCTCGTCCTCCTTCTATCGAATTGTGCCTTAGATTGCGTACGATCCATGCTAGTTGTGTCCTTGTTAGCTCTTCCCTTCGAAATGTGAGAGCACCACCGACGTGTCCAACACACCTCGGAGCCTGTCCTCCAACTTGACGACGGTCGACACGAAGGGAAACGCCCCTTCCCCCGTGCCGGCTGGAGCCGGTAGAAATTGATCTTTGGCAATGGTGCGAATTTCAGGAACCGCATCGACCAGGAGACCGACCTGCCAATGTAAGTGTTGCACCACGACGGCATACCGCAAGGCGGCCACCGCATCCAGCCCGAACATTGGTCTCAGGTCGAGCAACGGAATCACCGTACCGCGGAGATTCGTGACTCCCACTAGGCCAGAGGGCATCCCGGGCACCGGAGTAATGGATTCAACGACAAACACTTCTCGCACGCTTTTCAGATCGATTGTGAACAGCTCCCCCTCCAGAGAAATAATGGCGGCACGCATGTTCGAGGATCCGTCTGCCCGGGGCTGACTGGATTCGGACGAAGCAACCCCTTGTGCAGTCAGGGTACGATCTACAGCCGTTGAACGCGGTGCGGGATTCATCGGGGTTAGCCCATGACCTTCTTGACAGCGATCAAGAGGTCTTCAGCCTTAAATGGCTTGACAATATAGCCATTCGCCCCTTGCTGTTGCCCCCAGAACTTATCGCTCTCGTTGCCCTTGGATGTGCAGAGAATGATCGGAATGTTCTTGCAGCGATCATCGTTCTTGAGGTCGCGGCAAGCTTGAAAACCATTACGGCCAGGCATGACCACGTCCATCACAATCATATCCGGCTTCTCCATGGCCACCTTATCTTCCAGCTTGTCGGTATTCGGAAAGGATACGACCGTATGATTCGCCCCTTTCAAACAGCCTTCGATCAGCTGCAGCTCCGCATAGGAATCATCCACGACAACGATCTTGCTCATTTGGTATCTCCTTATTGTTCAATGTATGCTCGTGCACAAACGTGATCTTTGAAACCACCCCTGCTTCTTACTTCAGCGGTAGGATCACGCTGATCGCTCCGGCCAAACCGCCTTCCTTCCATCCTTCCTTCTTCATCCCCGCGATATCTCGCTCACCCTTAGGGGCGCCGTGGCAGCTGAGGCAGGCGGTGGCTGCGTACTCGGGATCCATCATACGCAGCACCGGTCTTCCATCGACCACCGTGCTGCGAGCATACACTTGGTCCTTCGGATGGCGTGGATCGCTGAACATCCGAAGTACTTCCTGCTCAAACTCGTCCGGCTTGCTGTTCGTGGTCCGATAGTCGATACCGGTCAGCTTCATACGAACACCCGTCTTCTTATAGAAATGTTCTCCAACGCGGCGGGCGAACACGGCATGAAGGAAGCCCTTGAACCCGACCCCTGGTCTATTGATCACCGGCTGCGCCTCGTCGACCACTTCTCTCTCCGCCTCCACCAAGGTGAGATAGAGGTTCGCTTGAGGCACGACATTGGGAATGCGGAGATCGATCTTGGTTTTTTTCTTGAACCGCTCCAGGACTTGGTCGGCCATGAAATCCGACGTAAAACCCTTCTCAGCTTTTGCCGCGTCATTAATGGTGGCTTGATTCTCCGATACCACCACGCTGCCGATCTTCACCAGTTCGATCAAGTGTTCCGCCACTTCAGCGGCCTCATTCGTGGCTCTGGCCGAAGGACTCCCCACCAAGGAGATGACCGTCATCCCCGCCGCCACTATCATAAAAACCTGCCTGCGCATAATTTATTCCTCCTTGCGTCGGGCCATGTGTTGGAGTGCGTCGTTTCTCTCGAATTTAAATTTCAGCATTCGAGCTTGAGTCTAGCTGATCATTCGTCATTGGCAAGTGAATCGATAATTTCAACATCTCTCGAATCTCATACCGGCATTATTCAGTTGAGTCTTCACGTCACATTCATCGTCGACCACGACGCACACTGCCGCGCTGGACTCCAGCAACAAACGTGCGCCACAAGAACTTAAAAGGACCGGCGATAATCGATCCATCCGGTTGGGGCAGGCAATGTTGTTCAATCAACAACAACTCACGCGAATACTCTGCGATAGCCATAAATCTGAAACCTGGTCACCATCTTCGAGATTGCGCACGGTTGTGCATCGCAGCCGAACTTAGACTTCTTCCAGCAGATGTATCGTTCAACGGCGAATGCATCTGCACATGATTACGCACATACGTCGATTCTCATTTCCCGCATGGTAACAGGAGATTTCGCTCCTGCTTAGTTCGCGCTATTTCTTGACAATAATCGATCCTCTGATAAACCTGAACATGTGCCGATGTATGTATTGGCCACAGCGAGGATCTCAGGCAACGTCCGCTGACCATGAAGACACGAAGAACTGCTCTTAGTAATGGAGACCTTGATGACGGAAGAACGATCGGCTGAGCACACATGCTCAGGCCTCAGCATTAACCAGGAGGTACTGTAATGTTTCGGAACCTGAAAATCGGAAGCAAACTCGTATTACTCGGACTTGTGTTCAGCGTACCGGTCGCCATGCTGCTGTTTTTGCTCATCAAGGAGCAAAACATCGCGATCGACTTCGGCCAAAATGAGCGCAGAGGTGTCGAATACATCAATCCGATTCGACATTTGCTCCATGACATTCAGAAACACCAAGTCGCGTTTCTCAACGGAGCGGCTGAAGCCGCTGCCCTGGAGAAACAAATCGATGAGGATATTCGATCGGCCCAAGAGGTGGATGGTCGCTACGGAAAAGACTTGAAGACAAACCATGGCCTGGCCGGGCTGGTGGAGAAATGGTCCACGACAAAGTCCTTGATTCTCCGTAGTTCCAGCAATGCCAAACCTGAAAATATCAACTCGGCCTATGACGATATCGTCGGGAAGTCAATCCTCCCGCTCATTATTCAGGCTGGCGATACCTCGCAGCTTATCTTGGACCCCGATCTCGATAGTTACTACGCGATGGACAGCGTCGTCCTCAATTTGCCCACCCTTGGGCAATTGATTGCGCAGACCAACGCGCACGTCGCCGACCTGGTTCTGACACATGAGAACATGGAATCTAAGAAACAGCTGATATCCTTCCTTTTGGCGAGGATCGAGCCGACAATGGAGAAGGTAAATACCGGACTCCAGACAGCCATTAATCAGAATCCTTCTTTGCGCAGCAAGCTCTCCGTTCCCCTCCGTGCACACACCGAGGCGGTGAAGGCCTTCGACGATATGATCCGACGCCAGGTCTTGGATGCGGGACCAAGCGACTTCGCAAAAATCGATCTGAAAGCCATGAGTGCGAACGGATTGAAAACGCTTGAGTCCAATTATGCGATGTACGACGTCACGATAGGCGTCCTTGACGACCTGCTCGTGACCCGCGTCGGCGGATTCAATCAAAAAAGAGTCTACTCTCTGGTAATCGCAGGAATCGCCATTGCTGTCGCGCTGCTGTTCATCGCATCGATTGGGCGCAGCATCAGCAAACCTCTCGCCGAACTCAAGGAAGTAACGGATCGTATCGTGAAGGGAGATCTGAGCACTCCCGCCGACATCGATCGGCGCGATGAAATCGGTCAGCTGGCTGGAGCGATCAATCGGCTGCAAAAATCTCTACAAAGCGGCAATAAAATGAAGGCGGCCTAGAAACCACGCCTTCGGTGCGGCGAAACAAAAGGCCCGACCGTCATGGTTTACATGACGGTCGGGTTCCGTTCCCACAAAAACTCCGGCTCACTTTGCTGCTTGGCCATCCAACGGGCCAAGACAAACAATGTATCGCTGAGGCGATTCAAAAACCGCACGAGCGCCGGATCCAGAGGCTCCTCCCTCCCCAACCGCACACACAAGCGTTCAGCCCGCCGGCAGATCGTTCTGGCCAGGTGTAACAAGCTGGAAATCTTCCCTCCCCCCGGGAGAATAAATTCTTTTAGCGGCGTCAAGTCTTTCTGACAACGATCGATCAGTTTTTCCAGCCTAGTCACATCCCGCGCTGTAACCGTCGGCATATTCTTGAACGTCTGCCCAGGCGCCGTCGCCAGCAACCCACCGACATCGAATAGCTTATTCTGAATCCAGCGCAGTTCCTCTTCCAATCGATCGGCAGACGGATGAGTCCCGACCGACTCAGCATTAAACGCCCTGACGACCCCGATCGTCGAGCTCAGTTCGTCCACGTCCCCATAGGCCTCCACCCGCACATTGTCCTTCCAAATCTGTTGCCCACCAGCCAAGCGGGTTTTCCCCTTGTCACCGGTTCTGGTATAGACCTTCGTAATGCGCATCGCGTCGCTCCCTTCTTAGAGCCCCTCAAACCGATAGCTCAAACCGCCATACACGGCAATACCAGACGCCGGC